>JANNWI010000145.1:0-6721 GCA_031414715.1 Methylophilaceae bacterium
AATCAAACTTGTGTTCATCTGCCTCTGGCACAATTTGCACGCCTAATTCCCATTCTGGATAATGGCCTTTGTCAATTGCCTCAAATAGATTACGACGATGAAAATCAGGATCTTTGCCTGCTATTTTTACTGCCTCATCCCACACTAAAGAATGCACACCAGCGACTGGTTTCCAATGAAATTTGACAAAGTTAGATTTTCCAGACGCATCAATCAATCGAAACGTATGTACGCCAAAACCCTCCATGTCAGCAAAGCTACGCGGAATACCACGATCAGACATCACCCACATAATGGTATGCGTCGTTTCTGGCACCATCGATATAAAATCCCAAAACGTATCATGCGCAGAAGACGCTTGTGGAATTTCATTGTGCGGCTCTGGCTTAACAGAATGAACTAAATCAGGAAATTTAACCGCATCTTGTACAAAAAATACTGGGATGTTATTGCCAACTAAATCAAAATTACCCTCTTCTGTATAAAAACGTACCGCAAAACCACGCACATCACGTGCCGTATCAGCAGAGCCGCGTGAACCTGCCACGGTTGAAAAACGCACGAACACTGGTGTTTCACGGCTTGTGTCATTCAAAAAACCTGCTTTGGTGACTTCGCTCATATTTTTATAAAGCTCAAATACACCATGTGCTGCAGCGCCGCGCGCATGTACTACGCGTTCTGGAATACGCTCGTGGTCAAAATGCATGATTTTCTCACGCAATATATGATCTTCTAACAATGTTGGTCCGCGCACACCAGCACGTAATGAGTTTTGATTATCGCTAATCAGCAAGCCTTGGTTGGTGGTAAGTGACTCACCAGGCAATTCTGCAATAAGCCCAGCAGACTGATCTGAACGATTTTCATCCGAAGGTGAAGCGGTGAGACCAGTAAAATCTGAATTCACCGCTAGTGTACCTGGTTTTTTTGTCTGAACTGTCGAAGGAGTTTGCTTTGCCATTGGATAATCCTTTATGTTGCAAAAAAGTAAATTGTGATAGTCAAGTTGCAAAAAAATGCTTAATTTTTATAAATTTAAAAATGACTTAAACATATTCACTAGCAAGCTGACCTTTACGTTGGGTCATTTGCGCACCCAACTCAACCAAGTCTAACTGTGTGCTTTTAGCTTCTGGGAACATTTCGCTTTCTTCTTCTTTCACATGGTGTTTCACGTATTCACTCATCACTTTAATTTTGGCATCATACATATCATCATCTGGCTCAACGCCTTTAACCTGCGCAATCAAGTCTTTTAACGTTGCATGTTCAATCGTCGCTTCTGGTACCAATTCATGATCTTTAAGCGCTTTTTGAACAGCTGGGTAAAAAATTTCTTCCTCCACTTGCGCATGAATCGATAGTTCTTTGCAAATTTGTTCTACCAATTGTTTTTTCTTGTTATTCGAGTTAGTCATTTCAAAATCTGCAAATAAACTGGCTACCAATTTGTGATCCGCTTTTAGTAGTGCGGTAGCATCTTTATAGCCATTACTGGTAGTTTTATCGGTTTTTGTTGGTTTAGTACTTGATTGCATGGTGTTTCTCCTAAATTGTAAAAATACTGAATCTTAAAAATCGAGTTAATTAAAAGCTAAGTAAATAAAGCAATTAAAATAATGATGGGGATTGGAATACCAATAAAAAACAGTAATATTGAACGCATATTTGCTCCTGCTGATTAGAATGAGGTTGTTGGAATTAGGTAACTAAAATGCATTGATTTGGGAAATTTTGTTCGCGAAAATTAATTATCGCGCGATTTTCCGCCCCAAGTCGCTGCTAAGCTGGCACTAAAAGCACCCATTAATAAAAAAATAAAAAACCATAGCGCCGCGTAAGCAGTAGCCCTACGCGCTGTATCAGCCGCATCTTTTGCCTGCTTAATAGCGTTCATCTTTTTTTGTTGTAAGGTGGCAAAGGTCATAACCACCCGTTTTTCAGCTGCCTCTTGTGTGATGCCAGTTTGTTGTGACACTAACTGCCCAGCATATTTAACATCGCTAGGTGGCAAAGTAGCTGCATTCATGTTGTTCACAAATATACTTGTCACTTCAGCGGTTTGATTATTTTTACTAGAATCAGCACGGCCAGTATCATGACCAATAGCATCATTACCACTAGTATTGGCTTCAACGGCTGCAAAGTTGCCAGAGGTTTCAGCTTCAGATATAGCATTTAATTTGTCTTGGTTAATATTCGTGGCAACAGTGCTGGCATCATTTTTTCTAAATAAAGTGCCTACCAGGTAATTTAGTGGATTGGCAGACGACATATTTGAGCTTTTTGACGCCATAGCGGAAATATCCATATTTGACGCAGCGCCCGTAATCGCTGCTGACGCAGCTCCACCAGCTAATGTTGCACCTGTTTTTGCAGCACCACCAACAATGGCGCCAATGACAGATGTGAGCAAGGTTGCACATAGCAGTGAGGCGAGCGCCCATGTTAAAAAACCGTGGGCGGTATCTCTAAAATACACTTCATCGGTGTGTACTGAAACCCATTTTGTTCTCAGCCTGCCAGCCAAATAGCCACCCATGCCATAGGCAATAATCTGGGTAAAGGCTAGCCATGCAATCGTAGTGAAGCCGAGAGTCATCGCACTAATGCCTTGGCCAGACCACACCGAAATGGAAGACATGCCAAAGCCTACCCCTAAAATAATTAAGATGAGGGATAGTGCCGCTGCAGCAACTGTACCCGCTAATATTGCACCCCAAGATACGCCCGAATGCGTAAATGTGTTTACATTTGTATATGCAGATTGGTGATTTGCGGGCGCAACAGCATGGTTATTGCCATGCATATCATTTTGACTAAAATTGGTTCCGAGGTTGCTCATCATATTTATCCAAAGTTGTTTTTATGAAAAAATATCATTTAAGCCACATCGCTTCTGTACGATAACGCACGTAAGTAAAAAATTTAATTCATTGCTGATGCAAGCTTTTTAATTAATTCTTTTACTGAAAATAGTCATATTGACGATAGGAAGTCATTCTTTTTTTCTGCGCTAGACAATTAACGGTTTTCCTTTAGCGCGGGGACGCCAAAGCAACTATTAAAAGTGAGAGCAAAGGAGTTTGTAAGCTGACAGCTTAAAGTGGTTTTTTTAGTGTTAAATGACTAAATTTGACGTGTTAATTTTTACACTGGTTAAGGGCGATTTCGGCTTGTGTACATTGACGGTCGGCACCAGTCGTTACGCTATCTTTAAACGTTTGCCAGCCAGATTTTTCTTTTGTCACTTGTTTGGTGGTTTCTTTTTCAGGTTTGGTCTCTGCTGACTTGGTTTCTGATGGCTTATTGTTTGCAGTGGTTGGCGCTTTTTCTTCGGCCGTTTTTACTGATTTTGCTTTGTTGGAATCAGCAGTAGATTTTTCTACATCTGCTTTTAATGTTGGTTTTAGTGTTGGTTTTTTAACTTTTTCTTTTTCTGGTTTGCTTGCCGCCGACCCAACCTCAGCGACAGGTTCTACCTTAGTCTCTACGATAGTTTCATCTGCTGCTAGCAGCGCAGGTTCTTGATTACCTACCTCGGCCACTGGCGCTTCTGGCTTAGTCGCTCTAGGTGCTGGCGTGGGTTGAATTTGTTCAGGCTGCACCAGTGTAATAGTTGGCTCAACTGGGCTCATCGCTAATTTAGCTAACATTAAAAATGCCGCCAGTGTTAACAAGCCCAAGCCAATATAAGTCCAATTAAGGCTGCTGGCAATAGTTGGCGCAACAGCCACACCATTTGCAGCGGTTGCAGGCTCTTCAGCAATGCTTTCTTTTAGCAATCGCACTGCATATACATCTCGCTCATAGGCGTGCATTTCGTATTTTTCAAACATTTGTGCGATGTCTTGCGTTAATTTAGATGCCATCTCAAAATATGCATCTGACACTAAAATTTGATTGGGATTAGCAAAGCGCATAATGCGCTGCGCCTCATCGATGCCCTCGCCGACAATATGGTCATTAAGCGTGCGTACTGCGCCTAAATGAATACCAAATTGCACATATAATGACGTGCTTTGATGTTGATTATGCCTTAAAATTTCGTCGCGAATAGTGATAGAAATAAATAGTGCGTCTTCCAGTGCGTCTTCCAACGGGCCTTGGCAGGCAATCACCGCGCCATCAGCAGTATCAATAATGTTGCGATTGCTCTCTGGAATATCCAGCACTGCATGTTGAATAAAAGCATTAAAAAGCCGCTTAATTTCTAGCTTTTCGGCGCCCACTTTTTTAGAATAGTCCATTAAATCGAGTGCAACAATGCTGCATATCGATGTTTTGTTCGCTAGGTCATTCATCATATTTGGTTTGTATTCGGTTTTCTATCTAGTCACAGATAACTATCTTAATCACAAAAACTCAATATTTCAATGATTGAAATGCAAATGACTTTAGGATAAAACATTGTTTTACAATATAAATGACTCAGCACATTAAAAACATGCCCTGCAGGCCGCATGGATATTGGCTTTCAGACATGAATAACCAGCTTTAGCTGGTATATTCTGCGGGGAAGACCTTTACGGTCTTAGTGGCTTAGAAAATTGGGGAAGCCAACTACTGGCTTAGACATTGTTAATCGATTGCTTTTACAATCGCTTCAACCACGTGTTTCGCATCACCAAACACCATCATGGTTTTGTCTAAATAAAACAGCTCGTTATCAAGTCCTGCATAACCCGCCGCCATGCTGCGTTTGTTTACAATAATGGTTTTGGCTTTGTAGGCCTCTAAAATCGGCATGCCGTAAATGGTGCTACCAGGCTTTTTGGCGGCTGGGTTCACCACATCGTTCGCACCGATGACAAAAACGACGTCAGTCTGCCCGAATTCATTGTTTACATCTTCCATCTCCACCACTTGCTCGTAAGGCACGTCTGCTTCTGCCAACAACACGTTCATATGCCCTGGCATGCGCCCTGCGACTGGATGAATGGCATATTTTACCTTCACGCCTTTAGCGATTAACTTGGTCGTGAGCTCTTGCAGCGCATGTTGCGCGCGCGATACCGCCAAGCCATAACCTGGCACAATGATTACTGTATCCGCGTTGCCCATTAAAAATGCCACATCATCTGCCGAGCCTGACTTCACGGATTTTTGTTCACCAGCTGCATCGCCCACCGCCGCTTCAGCACCAAACCCACCAAGCATAACGGCGATAATCGAGCGATTCATCGCTTTACACATAATATAAGACAAAATGGCGCCAGACGAACCGACGCAAGCTCCGGCGATGATAAGCACTGGGTTGTTTAAGGTAAAACCAATGCCCGCTGCCGCCCAGCCTGAGTAACTATTAAGCATAGAAACCACCACAGGCATGTCTGCCCCACCAATGGGGATAATGAGCGTGATGCCCAAAATTAAAGCCAAGCCACACATAATTAAAAATGCGGTTTGGCTGCCTTGCAGGTAGAACAAAATGCCAAAACCGAGCATCAGCAAGGCGAGAACAAGATTTAACAAGTGCTGCCCTTTAAAGATGGCGGGTTTGGAACCGAATTTACCTGACAGTTTGCCAAAAGCGACCACAGACGCAGTAAACGTAATCGCACCGATAAATGCGCCGATAAAGAGCTCAACACGCTGAACGCCTGTGTGGATTTCAACTGTATTAAACACGGCGGCTATGGCGATTAACACCGCCGATAAACCGACAAATGAGTGCATTAAAGCAACCAGTTCTGGCATTTTAGTCATTTGCACACGTTTTGCCGCCAACGTGCCGACAATCGCCCCTAAAACAATGGCGCCCACAATCAGTGGAGTGACAAGATTGTGACCAACAAAAAATGTGGTAATCACGGCGATTGCCATGCCGACCATGCCCAGCGTGTTGCCTAGCCTTGCACTTGTTGGTGAAGCGAGTCCTTTAAGCGAGAAAATAAACAACACAGCCGAGACTAAATAGGCAGCCGCCGTGAAATTAGGGTTAACGGTCATCAGTGTTTAGCCTCTGTAGATTTAGGCTCTTTCTTTTTAAACATTTCTAACATACGGCGGGTGACTAAAAAACCGCCAAAAATATTAATCGAGGTTAAAAAAACTGCAATTGCACCTAAAATACTGGTTAAATTTAATGTGTTGCCATCAATATTCACGGTTTGCAGCATCGCACCGACAATCACAATGCCCGAAATCGCGTTGGTAACGGACATCAGCGGCGTGTGTAGCGCAGGCGTCACTGTCCAAACCACGTGATAGCCAACAAAAATAGCCAGTACAAAAATGGTGATATTTTGCATCGTGAGTAAATCAGTCATTGCTTCTTCCCTATTTTTTCTATTGTCTATTTATTTATTATTTGACCGTCTTTGCACATCAAACTGGCGGTCACTAATTCATCATCGGTTGGGATATTGAATTTACCTTCTAAAATTAGCAACTTCAAAAATTCCAAAATATTGCGTGCATAAAAGGCAGAGGCATCCGCCGCAACCAAACTGGGCAAATTGGTATAACCGACAATCGTCACACCGTGTTTCTCCACCACTTTATTCGCCTCTGTCAGCGGGCAATTGCCGCAAGCCGTTTTGCCGCTACCAGCCGCCATATCGATAATCACCGTGCCAGGCTTCATCTTAGCAACCGTTTCGGCATGAATTAAAGTTGGCGGCTCGCGACCTGGAATAAGCGCAGAAGAAATCACAATATCGGCTTCTGCGGCGCGCTGGGCAACTAGTGCCGCCTGACGCTGCATCCATGAAGC
>JANNWI010000146.1:0-2951 GCA_031414715.1 Methylophilaceae bacterium
ATCTTTATCCCCACCATTTTCGCAGTAAGTTTTTTGGCGATGGTTTATCACACGACTTACTTGAATGAATTTAAACGCTATCACCAACCACTTATTTTGTTGGGTGTGCTGGCGACTATTTTTTCAATATGCATTAAAGTAAAGTTTTATCCTGATTTCCCTATTCCGCACTACATGCCAGTGATTATGTTTATTACGATTTGGATGTTTGCAGTCTCAGGCTTGACGCTCAATTATTCAATAGTAGTAGGTTTGTTTTTTTATGCATTCGTCTATATTGCTTTTTTGATGAATGCCGACTTAAGTAGCGTGGATGTAATTACGGCTACTTATTACATGGTGATTAGCTATTTTATGGGCGCTGTGATTGGCATTCATCAAGAGGTGCAATCGCGTAAAATATTCTTGGCACATAAAGAGCTGGAACAAGAAAAACAACACCATCGTCATAAATCATTGCACGACTTACTAACACAACTGCCAAACCGTGAGCTGCTAGAAGATAGATTGAATCAGGCAATCAGTTTATCTGCACGTAACCAAATTAGGTGTGCAGGGCTATTTATTGATTTGGATAAATTTAAAACGATTAATGATCAATATGGACATCTAATAGGCGATTTATACTTAAAAGAAGTGACCAGTCGCTTACAAAATATTACGCGTGAGGCAGATACACTTGCGCGTATTGGTGGCGATGAGTTTTTTCTGCTCATGCTAGATGTTCAAGATGAAGAAACTGCGCTAGCGTTATCGCAAAAAATTCAAGAAAATTTAAATGAGTATTTTATTTTAGCCGACAAAATCAAGCTTAAAGGGCTAGGTGCTAGTGTCGGCGTTTGTATGCTGCCATATGCTCAATGTTCACCATCCGACATTATCAATCGTGCCGATAAAGCCATGTATCACGTCAAACAATTAGGTAAAACCCACCTATTCGCCTAGTTAGTGCATCTAACTAGCCGTAAATCGCATGATATAATTTAATCTTTCGGCTAATTGGCCGATTTTACTTTTATATATGTTGAATCAATTGAATAAGCCACTAGCACCTGATTACATTCGCGCCATTGCCCCATATCAAGGCGGCAAGCCGATCAGTGAGCTTGCACGCGAAATGGGTTTGAACGAAGCTGATATTGTCAAATTGGCTTCAAACGAAAATCCGCTAGGGATTAGCCCAAAAGCACAAACCGCGATTGATGATGCCATTGCAGATATTGCACGCTATCCAGATGGCAATAGCTTCGCGTTACGTGATGCAGTGAGTCAAAAATTTGGCGTCACTACTCAACAGATAGTATTTGGCAACGGCTCAAACGACATATTAGAGTTGGCGGCGCGCGCCTATTTACAAGCAGGTGACGAGGCGATTTACTCGCAACACGCTTTTGCAGTATATCCCTTGGTGACGCAAGCAGTGGGCGCAAAAGGTGTCGTAATACCTGCTAAAGATTATGCCCACGATCTAGATGGCTTTTTACATGCAATCACACCCAAAACTAAGCTGATTTTTATTGCTAATCCAAATAATCCGACAGGTACATTACTAAAAAAAGATGCTCTGCGCGCCTTTATTCATGCGGTTCCTAGGCACGTGCTAATTATGCTGGATGAAGCTTATGACGAATATTTGAATGCAGAAAACAAATCAGAAGCGATTAACTGGCTTAGCGAGTTCGATCATTTAATGATTTCTCGCAGCTTTTCTAAAGCTTATGGCTTGGCAGGTTTGCGTATTGGCTTTGGTCTCATGCATGCCAGTGTGGCAGATACCCTTAACCGCGTGCGCCAGCCATTTAATGTGAATTCAATCGCGCAGGCGGCGGCGATAGCAAGCTTGGCTGATGAAGATTTTGTGGCACGTAGTTACGCTGCTAATCAAGCTGGCATGGCGCAAATCACTCAAGGTTTACAGCAATTAGGCTTATCATACATTTCATCGCAAGCTAACTTTGTCAGTTTTGCGGTGAAAAATGCCGCTGAAGTCAATCAAAAATTGTTACAAAATGGCGTGATAGTGCGGCCAATTGCCAATTATGAAATGCCCGATTATTTACGCGTCAGCATTGGCTTATTTAGTGAAAACGCACGCTTTTTAACTGTTTTGGCAGCAATACTAGAGATTAAATAATAAATCACAAATGACAAAAACCTACGAAAAATTAGCCACTGACGACGTACGCATTCGTGAAATTAAGCCATTAATCTCGCCACTAGATTTACTAAGTGGCTTAAAAGAGAGCGCTGCCAGCACGCAAAATATTTTGCAAACGCGTGCTGCTATTCATGATATTTTACATGATCAAGATGACCGTTTGTTAGTCATTGTCGGCCCATGTTCTATTCATGATCCGCTGGCTGGTATAGAGTATGCAAAACGTTTATTAACTGTGCGTGACGATTTAAACGCTGATTTATTGATTGTGATGCGCGTTTATTTTGAAAAGCCACGCACTACGGTGGGTTGGAAAGGGCTAATTAACGACCCGCATTTGGATGGCAGTTATGATATTAATACAGGCTTAAACAAAGCACGTAAATTTTTACTCGATGTGAACGAGCTAGGCATGCCTGCTGCCATGGAGTTTTTAGATACCATCACCCCACAATACACGGCAGATTTAGTTAGTTGGGGTGCCATTGGCGCACGCACTACAGAATCGCAAGTGCATCGTGAGTTGGCGAGCGGTTTATCTTGCCCTGTAGGGTTTAAAAATGGCACTGACGGCAATGTAAGAGTAGCAATTGATGCCATTAAAACCGCAGAAAGCCCGCATCATTTTCTATCTTTCACCAAAGAAGGAAAAGCGGCAATTTTTTCTACAAATGGCAACGACGATTGCCATATTATTTTACGTGGCGGTAAAACGCCAAACTACGATTCAGCAAGTATTGATGCGGCTTGCTGCGACTTGCAGCATGCTAATTTGGCGCAAAAATTGATGGTG
>JANNWI010000147.1:0-2044 GCA_031414715.1 Methylophilaceae bacterium
GCTTTAATATCTGCTTGTTCTTTATCAATGCTACGCTTAATCAGTTTTTCAATTTCTACCAAATATTTTTCTTCGTCTTCGCATACCAAAGAAATCGCCACACCACTTGCACCAGCACGGCCAGTACGCCCGATACGATGCACATAATCTTCTGGCGCGCTTGGAATTTCGTAGTTAATTACCATTGGTAAGTCGCTAATATCTAAGCCGCGCGCAGCCACATCAGTTGCCACTAGCGCAATAATTTTTCCAGCTTTAAATGCATCAAGTGCTTCTAAACGTTCTTTTTGTGATTTATCACCATGAATCGATTCAGCCGCAATACCTTCTTTTTGCAAGGCGCGACTTAATCGGCTGGCGGTGATTTTAGTTTTGGTGAAAACAATCACTTGTTTGTTATCGGCTTCTTTTAACAGTTGCGTCAGCAACGCTTGCTTTTTGCTTTGCTCAACCAGATATACTTTTTGTGTGACATTTTCGGCTGTAGCATTGCTGCGCGCCACTTCAATTAATGTCGGATTAGTCAAAAAATCATCCGCCAACTTTTTAATTTCGTTGGAAAAAGTCGCTGAAAACATCAAGTTTTGCCGTTGTTTTGGCAGCAAAGCCAAAATACGCTTTAGATCTGGCATAAAGCCCATATCCAGCATTCTATCCGCTTCATCCAACACCAAAATCTGTACTTGGCCAAGGTTTAGCGTTTTTTGCTCTACATGGTCAAGTAAACGACCTGGTGTTGCCACTAATATCTCGATGCCTGTTTTTAGGTGCGGCGTTTGCGTTTTAATGTCCACACCACCAAAAACCACCAAACTTTTTAACTGCGAATATTTGGCGTAAACTTTAATGCTTTCTTCAACCTGAATCGCCAATTCACGCGTTGGTGTAAGCACCAACGCGCGTATTGGGTGTTTTGCAGGTGACGTGCTGCCACTGGCAAGCGGTAACAGTTTTTGCAAAATAGGCAGCGCAAACGCCGCCGTTTTGCCTGTACCCGTTTGTGCACCCGCCATTAAATCTTTGCCTTCTAAAGCCAATGGAATAGCTTGGGCTTGGATTGGTGTAGGCGTGTTGTAACCAGTCTCGCTAATCGCCTTTAATAATGGCGCTGCCAGACCTAACGCATCAAATTGTATTGCTTCTGTCATCATTTCCATTAAGCAAAACTACGAGGGCGACGTGGTACAGAGTCGCCGCCAGCGCGTCCTGTATTTGAGTTAGCACGGTCACCAGTGGCGCGTGGGCGCGGGTTACCAAACTTTTCGCCAGTTGAAACACGTGGCGAGTCATTGCGCGGCGCTGAACCTGCAGATGAGCGAGGTGCTGATGAACGGCCAGATTCTGAACGATTTCTATCACCGAAACCACCTTCAGGTTTGCGTGCGTATGGTTTTGATGCATTGGTTCTATCATTTGAGCTTCGGTCGCCAAAGCCTTTACTTAATTCGCGTGCAAACTGCATGTCGGTATCTTTGGTATAGCTACGGCTGTTGCCATTGACTTCTCCAGAAGCGTCGCGTGGAGTAGGTTTTGTATCATTGCTAAAACGGTCTGCGTTGCGCGCTGGGCGCTCGTTAGAGTAAGCTTTATCACCAAAGCCACGGCTTGCAGGGCGCGCGCCATCATGCGTGCGCTCTTTATTGCGGTCGTTAAAACCACCGCTTCTTGCGCCATACGATTTTTCAGCAGCAGGCTTTTCACCCATGATGCGATCGCCAAAACTTGGGCGATTATCATTGCGCGGTTGATAACCGCCGCGACCACCAGGTGCATGTGCTGCACGCTCGTTACGACCGCCTCTGGAAGGCGCGCCCCTATTGCCTCGTGGAGCATCGCTGCCGCCTGTGTTAAATGCACGTTTTGGCTCAAACCCCTCAACCACAGCAGCTTCCATGCGGTTGCCAGTGAATTGCTCAATTTTGCGTAGAATATGTCTATCCATATTTGATGCAAACGAGATTGCAATACCGCTAGCACCAGCGCGACCTGTACGACCGATACGGTGCACATAATCTTCTGCAAATTTTGGTAAATCGTAATTAAT
>JANNWI010000148.1:0-1855 GCA_031414715.1 Methylophilaceae bacterium
GCCCAACTACATCAATCCAATCACGCTCTTGCAACTGACGCATCACGTTTGGATTCACCGCTACGCCGCGAATTTGCTCAATATCGCCGCGCGTTACGGGTTGACGGTAAGCGATAATCGCCAATGTTTCCATCACGGCACGGCTATATTTTGGCTGCCGCTCCGGGCTTAGGCGCACAATAAATTCGCTAAATTGTGGCTTGGCTTGAAAACGATAGCCAGTGGCTACTTGCACTAACTCTAGCGTTTTTTCGCTCCAATCTTGCTTTAGCTCATCCAAAAGCATTCTTAAGGTGGTGCGCTCCATGCGGCCAGCAAACAGTTTCAACATATCATCTAAGCTCAATGGCTGCCCTGCTGTCAGCAGCGCAGCTTCTAGGATTTGCTTAAATTCAATAATATTGTCAGGTTCTTTCATGCTTACTCATTAACACTTTCACCTAAATTTGCTTGCAGGTAAATTGGCGAAAACGCTTGTTGCTGCGTCATTCGAATCAACCCTTCTTTTGCCAACTCTAAAATCGCTAAAAAATTCACCACCAATTTAGCTAAGCCATCACTTGCCATATCAAATAATTGCGAAAACTCTACCATACCATCAGCCTTTAAGCGCCGCAGAATCTGGCTCATATGCTCACGAACTGATAACTCCGCTTTGCCAATCTTATGGTGCGAATTGAGTTTTGCGCGTTTCAACACATTGCGCCAGGCGTCTACCAACTCATCCAAACTCACTTCTGGTGGTTTAATTTCACTTATATGTTGATAATAAGCCGCAGCAATTTGTATTTCTGCACCCACTTGCGGCATGGCATCCAAACGCGCGGCGGCCAGTTTAATCGCCTCATATTCCATCAAACGGCGCACCAACTCAGCACGCGGGTCATCTTCCTCGGCAATTTCAGCAGGTTTTGGCAACAACATGCGCGATTTAATCTCAATCAGCATTGCCGACATCAGCAAATAATCGGCAGCAAGTTCCAGCTTAATCACCTTCGACTTATCTCTGGTTCCTTGGTCCACATACACCATGTATTGCTTAGTCAACTCCGCCATGGGAATATCAAGAATATCTAGATTGTGTTTGCGAATAAGGTACAACAACAAATCCAGCGGGCCTTCAAACGCCTCTAAATACACTTCCAACGCGTCGGGCGGAATGTATAAATCTTGCGGCAACTCGTTGAGCAGCTCGCCTTTAATTTTGATTTCTGAAGTTGTTAAAAACAAATGATTCGCCTTTTTTGCACTAGAGGGCAATATCTTGCTGTTAGACTTATAAAGGTTCAACACCCTTTAAGTGGCTAATTACACTATCCAAATTTACTCCAGCTAAGTTAGCGGCCTTTTGTGCTTCACTGTTTGTAGCGCCCTCTCCATTAGCATACAAGACGGCATGGCTATTAATTTTACTAGCCGATGCAACATAGCAGTAAACATAAATATGATGTCCATTCAACGCAGCTAGCATTAATCCCGAGCTGCCTTCAGCACCATCAAGTAGTTTATTATTAAACTCTGCCCCTACATCATTAAACGATTTTTTATAATCATTTATGCAGGATTGAACTGTAGTGGCACCAACATGCAAATAGCCACCTCTAAAAAAGACTTTCCTAGCTCCATATTTTGCAAAGGGCATTACAAAAGAATTATCTTCTTTTACAGGATTACTATCTATTACGGGAATACTCTCTTTAGTTTTGAATCTATTAACCCAAGGGAAATCAATAAAACCTACTGCAATCAAAGTAGTAACCACTAAGGAAAAACCACTAAATAGCAGAAACCATGATTTCCAAGTTAACTTGGACAATATGCTCTTTATATCAGCATATGAGCTATTTTCAAGGTC
>JANNWI010000149.1:0-6533 GCA_031414715.1 Methylophilaceae bacterium
CGGAGTCGGAGTCGGAGTCGGAGTCGGAGTCGGAGTCGGAGTCGGAGTCGGAGTCGGAGTCGGAGTCGGAGTCGGAGTCGGAGTCGGAGTCGGAGTCGGAGTCGGAGTCGGATTCGGAGTATTTGCTGCAAGTCTAGCTGCTTTTCTAGCGGCTCTTGGGCTAAGAGAGCTCGCGGTAGCACTAGTCAACGCATTAGTAATAACTGTTGAGGATAGTGCTACTTGTGAAGTAGCCACTTGAGTAGGTGTGGTAATAACTGTTACTGGAGAACGTGTCGATGCAGAACCAGCTGTCTTGGCTATTTTTCTAGCTGCCCATGAACCAGTGCCTGAAAAATTTGAAATTGAAGCTGTGCTGAGAGAGGCAGTACCAATTGCGCCTGCACCAAAAAAATTAGCATCAATTTTTTTTGTAGCCGATGCCACTGCTGCAGTTTTTGCGGTTGGCTCGGCACATAAATCCTTGGCTTGTAAAGCGTTAACTAGTTCATGACGATTAGCCTTAGTAAAGCCAGCAACTGGTGGTTTGTCAGAATATTGAATTACGCCTCTATCATTACGCCATTTGTAAATCTCGGCATTTGCTAAATTACTAGCTAATAAAAAAGCGGTAGTGGCAATTGACAGTGTGAAGAGGCTGGTACGATTAACTAAATTTTTCATGCAATGGATCCAATATTTTCTAGCAGAGGTTGCATTCTAGGTACCAACAAGTTACTAAGTCAATGAATTGAATATAAATATTCTATTGAATTAAGTTTAAATAACTATTTGATATAAATAACATCCACTACTATTTGATTAAAGAAAAGTTTATTTTCCCCTTATATAATCCTAGCAAAATATTCACTTTTGTTTTATCTTTAAAATTATGCTAAATAGATATTGTTAACGAAATATTTCTGAAATGTAAAAGGTTGATACATGCGCTTAGATGACGAACGTGAAAGTAGTAATGTAGAAGATAGACGCGGTAGTGGTGGCATGCGAATGGGCGGTAAAAGTATTGGTGTCGGCACCATTGTAATGGCGCTAGTAGCAATGTATTTTGGTGTCGATCCATCATTGGTAATGAATATAGGACAAGGTATGAGCCAAAATGAAGCGGTCGAGGCAAAGCCAATTTCTAAAAATGACCCAGACGCTATATTTGTAGCCAAGGTATTGGGCAGCACAGAAACAACTTGGGATAAAATTTTCCAAAACTCAGGTCAGCGTTATCCCGCACCGAAATTAGTATTATTTAATGGGCAAACGCCGACTGCCTGTGGCTCTGGCCAAGCAGCCATGGGACCATTTTATTGCCCTGGCGACCAAAAAGTGTATATTGATTTGCAGTTTTACCAAGAAATGAAAACTAAATTTAACGCGCCTGGCGATTTTGCGCAGGCTTACGTCATCGCGCACGAGGTTGGTCACCATATTCAAAATTTAATGGGTACAAGCGATAAAGTACAGCAAGCGCGCCAAAGTGCGCGTAACGAGGCGCAAGCGAACCAATATTCTGTTAGGCTTGAATTGCAAGCCGATTGCTATGCAGGCGTGTGGGCGCACCATGCCGATGGCGCGAATCGAATATTAGAGGCCGGAGATGTGGAAGAAGCCATGCGTGCTGCGGCGGCAATTGGCGACGATGCGCTGCAAAAGCAAGCGCAAGGCTATGCGGTGCCAGATTCGTTTACACATGGCACTTCGCAGCAGCGCCAACGCTGGTTTAACCAAGGTTTAAAATTAGGCGATGTGAATAAATGTGATACTTTTAACGTCGCGGCCATTTAATCATGCCTGATGTTGTACCTATAGAGCTAACTGAGCATCTAATTAGCTCAGAAACAATTGCCTCGGGCGGCATGCTGACGGTTAAGCGCGATCAAGTGCGTCTGCCCAATGGCAACACTAGCCAGCGCGAATATGTGGTTCACCCAGGCGCAGTTGTTGTAATGCCCATATTGCCAAATGGCAATGTTATTCTCGAAAAGCAATTTCGCTATGCTTTAAACAGCGTGTTTATTGAGCTGCCCGCAGGCAAAATTGATGCAGGCGAAGATATTCTAGTGACTGGCCAGCGCGAACTGCTAGAAGAAACTGGCTTTACCGCTAAAAACTGGGTAAATCTTGGCCATCAGCACCCTTGTATTGGTTACTCTAACGAGATTATTCATATGTATTTGGCGCGTGATTTAAGCGCCGGCGCGCACAAGCGCGATGAAGACGAACATTTAGAAGTGATTAATGTATCTTTTGGCGAATGCATGAAAATGATACAAAGTGGTCAAATTAGCGATGGGAAAACAATTGTTGCCTTATTTTTTGCCGACAAATATCTGTTAAAAAATGGCTAAGATTTTGCTGGTTGGTTACGGTGATTTGGGTAAAACTGTTGCCAATAACTTAAAGCAAAAGCATCAAGTCACTGGCCTGCGACGTACTATTCATGTGGCAGCCAGCCATATATCTTTGGGCGGCATGCAAATCTTATGTGCAGATGTCACTCAGCCAAATACGCTTTCTGTGATAGCAAATCTTAATCCTAATATTATCATTTACTGCATCTCGGCCGATGCGCAAACCAATGAAAGCTACCAAGCGCAATATGTTACTGGCTTAAAAAATGTACTCTCAACGCAAGCGAATAATAGTGCATTGCAACATGTATTTTTTGTGTCTAGTACTAGGCCTTTTGGCCAATCTACACAAGACTTGCTTGATGAAAATACGCCTGCAATCCCTAATGATTTTGGTGGAAAGCGCTTGTTAGAAGCGGAAAACTTTTTAAAAGACTTTTGCTTAAGTCATTGCATGCTCCCCGATTTAAACACTCGAGGACAGGCCTGCAAGTCAACATCCATGCGCCTTTCAGGCATATATGGAAATGGTCGCTTATATTTAGCCAATATGGCAAAAGATGTTACAAAATGGCCAGCAGAAAATAATTGGAGCAATCGCATTCATCGCGATGATGCGGCTGGATTTATTGCATTCATGGTTGAGAAAGCAGTGCGCCAAGAAGCTGTCGACAGTTTATATATTGTGACTGACGACATGCCTACGCAACAATATGAAGTGCTGCACTGGCTGGCCGCCCAGCAAGGGGTGGATACTTCATCCATTAACACGCCGCATGTTTCAGGCGGAAAACGTTTAAGTAACAAGCGTTTACGTGACACGGGTTTTCAATTGCAATATCCTAATTACCAACTAGGTTATCGTCATATTTTAAATGACGGTATTTAAAAATTAAATGTTTAAAATAATCATCATTGCTGCAATGTTAGTGCTAAGTTTGCATGCGCACGCCTATGATGCAGACGATTTCGCCAATTGGCTACGCGAATTTAAGCAACAAGCCAAAGCTGAACATATATCAGCTAAAACCATCAAAGCCACTTTTAAACATGCCAGATATTTACCGCGAGTTATCGTGTTAGATCGTGGTCAGCCTGAGTTTATTACGCCATTTTTAAGTTATATCGACAAACGTGTTACCCCTAGCAAAATAGCGCATGGCAGGGCAATGCTAGAACAACATGCAGCGCTGTTCAATAAAATAGAAACGCAATATGGAGTGCCTAGGCAAGTGTTGGTTTCGTTTTGGGGCTTAGAGACGAGTTATGGCGCCGATAAAGGTAGCTTCGGCTTGCCTTCAGCGCTGATGACGCTAGCATATGAAGGCCGTCGTGCCGAATTTTTTCGTGGCCAATTATTAGATACCATGCGCATTGTCGACGCTGGTCATAGTAACGTCGCAGGTATGCGCGGCTCTTGGGCAGGTGCAATGGGGCACATGCAGTTTATGCCTTCTACCATGCTGAAACACGGCGTAGATGCTGATGATGATGAAAAAATTAACATTTGGACGTCGTTACCAGACGCATTTTCATCTGCGGCTAATTATCTCGCAAAAACGGGCTGGAAAAAAGCCGAGCCAGCCATATTGCAAGTGAAGTTACCTGAACATTTTGATTACAGTTTGGCGCAATTAAATCACCGTAAAAATACTGTAGACTGGACAAAACTAGGTGTACTAGATATTGAAAATAATGCGCTACCAAATTTAGAAAATGCCGCTATCTTGTTGCCACAAGGCTGGCAAGGCCCTACGTTTATGGTGTTTAGCAATTTTGATGTGATTATGGATTGGAATCGTTCAGTCAATTATGCAATTTCTGTGGCACATTTAGCCAATCAATTTATTGCAGAAAAGCCAATGATTGCTGACGATGCAATAGAAACAGAAGCGCTGAGTTTTAACCAAATGTGGGCGCTGCAAAGCAGGTTAAATTTACTTGGGTTTAAATGCGGCATACCAGACGGCTTTCCAGGCTTACAAACACAGGCAGCGATTCGGCAATATCAAGCGACTAAAAATCTGCCACAAGATGGCTACGCTAGTTACAGCTTGTATCAGCAGTTATTGCAGCCTTAAAATAATTCAAAAGAGATGCGCTGCAAGCCTCATAGATATTGGTTAGCAGGGCAGCTATTTTATGTCGCGTGGCTAACTTCAATACAAAAATACATGCTAAATAACTGCAAAATAGATGGCGCACAAGTTTGCGCATATGCCGCTAATGCGCTAAAATTCGGCCTCGTTGTAAACATTAAAAATAGGCGGTTAGCTCAGTTGGTTAGAGCACTTGGTCGACATCCAAGGGGTCAGCAGTTCGAATCTGCTACTGCCTACCAAAAAGTCAGATAAAGGTGCGTACCAAAATACGCATTATATGTATCAACTCATGTAAATTCGAGGTATTGAGGCTGAGCTTCAGCGCACTACTTCAGGCCTTATTTTGCCATAATATCTCGTGATTACTGCAAGCTTGTCACAATCGCAACACCACATATCTGCATTAAAATCTGTGGCATTAAACCCAGCGTTAAAAGCGCGATAGCGTTTATGCTTAGTACAAGCTTCATATCTGTGGGCGCGCTAATCAATGAATTATCTTGCGGCGCATCAAAATACATCAACTTAACGATACGTAAGTAATAAAACGCGCCTACTGCTGCCATCAAAACCGCAAATATCACAGCCCATAAAAAGCCAGCTTGAAGTGCTGCCTGTAGCACGGTAAATTTAGCATGAAAACCTAATGTAGGCGGCACCCCCGCCATACTAAACATGGTGATCAACATTAAAAATGCTGCCCATGGGCTGCGTTGATTAAGGCCTTTCAGGTCGTCTAAATTTTCTGCCTCAAAGCCTTTGCGTGACAACAGTAAAATCATGCCAAAGCCAGCCAATGTCATCAGCACGTAAGCGCTGATATAAAATAGGCTGGATGCGTATCCATTCAAACCACCACTCATTAACCCAAATAATAAAAAACCCACGTGTGAAATAGTAGAATACGCCAACATACGTTTTAAGTTGGTTTGTGCAATAGCAGTCAAGTTTCCAATCGCAATCGACAGTACCGCCATGATCAGCAACATGTCCTGCCAATCCGCAGTCAGTGGATGCAAGCCTTGCGCTAGCAAACGAATAGCGATGGCAAACGCCGCAAATTTTGGCACTGAGCCTATCAGCATCGTGATGCTTGTCGGTGCGCCTTGATAGACATCGGGCACCCACATCTGAAACGGCACTGCGCCAAACTTAAATGCTAAGCCCGCCACTATAAACACCAAACCTAAAATTAACACCGGATTTTTAACATTACTTTCTTGCAGCACACTGCTAATTTCTGCAATATTTAGACTGCCGGTCATGCCATAAATCATACTCATGCCATATAGCAGCATGCCAGAAGCCAAGGCACCCAACACAAAGTACTTCATGGCTGCTTCGGACGATCTTGCATTATCACGATCTAGCGCAACCAAGGAATACAAGCATAATGACAGCAACTCTAGCCCCATATAAATCGTCAGCATACTTTGGCCAGATACCATGATCATCATGCCCAATACCGAAAACAGCACTAGTGCATAATATTCGCCACGGAACATGTTGCGTAGTTGCATATATTGTCGCGTATAAACAAACATTACCGCCGTACCTAGCAATATCATCAGCTTAAGCACATACGCTAACGGGTCATCCACAAACATCCCAGTGAAGGCATAGCCAACTGTTGTCACATGCGTACTAATGGTGAAATAGGCAGCTACAAATAAGGTTAACTGTGCCAGCACATATACTAATATTCTATTACTTGGTTTTAAGAATAAATCTGCCAGTAAAATAAACATCGCCATTGCAAGTACAGTCAGCTCTGGTAGCACTGTTATCAAATCTGTTTGAATACTGTCCATTTACTAAATTCCTGGCACTGGTAATTTGCTAACAGCCATGTGGCTTAACCACTGCGCCGCGCTCACATGGGTAAAATCGGTAATCAGTTTTGGGTAAACGCCCAAGCCAATCACCATTACTGCCAATACCGCTAAAATCAAAAATTCACGTTTGCTTAAATCTTTCAGCTCTGCAACGTGTTTATTAGCCACTTCACCATAAAACACGCGCTTCACCATCCATAGCGTATACGCTGCGCCAAATATTAGCGTTGTTGCAGCCAAAAATGCCACCC
>JANNWI010000150.1:0-8348 GCA_031414715.1 Methylophilaceae bacterium
CAATAATTACGGTTAATTTGGGTACGGGAATAGGTTACAGCGTCTTAGACGTTGTTAATGCTTTTGCTAAAACAAGTACAAAAAAGATTCCCTATGAAATTTTACCCCGACGTCCTGGAGATGTAGCAATTAACTATGCTGATGCAAGCTTAGCAAAAAAATTACTAGGCTGGCACGCAAGCCGAGGGTTAGACGAAATGTGTGCAGATACTTGGCGCTGGCAATCTAACAACCCAAACGGGTTTTCTAAAACCAAATAGTTCGTCGTAAACAAGGTAAAGCATAAAAAATAAAAAAGCCCCACATCGCTGTGAGGCTTAATTTAATTGGTGGCCGGAGCGGGAATCGAACCTGCGACACGCGGATTTTCAATCCGCTGCTCTACCGACTGAGCTATCCGGCCATCGTGCAAAACGCGTATAACTATTTGCAAGTCGCGCATTATAGCAAACTTAAACATTTATTGGCACATACCCAGCAATTAAATTCTTGTTAAGGGTGGTAAAACTGAATTAATTACACTATGATGCATTTAGGGCTGTACGTTAGTTCACAGCTTTAGTCTATTTAATAAAATTAACAAGGAGAGAGAAATGGGCATGTTTTCATTTATAAAAGAAGCAGGCGAGAAATTATTCGGTATTGGCGAAGCGAAAGCAGCTGATGTTGCAGCAAAAGCCAACCCAACACCAGTTAACGTAGATGCGGCTAACCAAGCCGCAGCTAATGCAATTGCGAATTATGTGGCTAAAATGAACTTGACTGCAGATGGCTTAGATATTGGCTTTGACGGCGCTTCTGGCACAGTGATTGTGCAAGGCATGGCCGATACACAAGAAACCAAAGAGAAAATTTTGCTATGTTGCGGTAACGTAGCTGGTGTGGAGCATGTGCAAGATCAGTTAGGCGTGACTTCTGCTGAAGCCGACCCAGTGTTTTACACAGTAGTACGTGGCGATACATTATCTAAAATTGCCAAAGAATATTATGGTAACGCTAATGCTTACCATGGTATTTTTGAGGCGAATAAACCAATGTTGAGTCATCCAGATAAAATATATCCGGGCCAAATGCTGCGTATTCCACCACAATAATTTAACACGGTAATTTACCACTGTAATTTAATCGTTATTTAATTTTAATTTTCACTAAATTTTTACCAAAGAGGAGTTTTAACATGAATACATTTTTACGCGCACTATTGGCAGGTGTTTTTGCAGTAACTTTATTAGCTGGTTGCAATAAGTCAGATGATGCAGTTGATAATATGAAAGAAGAAATGGGCGAGGCAGTAGACGCTACAAAAGAAGCAGCTGGCGCAGTGGCTGAGGAAACTAAAGATGCAGTAACTGATGCAGCAGAAGCTACATCAGAAGCTGCAGTTGAGGCAAAAGATGATGCGGTGGATGCAATACAAGCTGCTAAAGATGCTGCAGCTGCCGAAGCTGCAAAATAATTTAGTTACGCATTAAATTATTTTTTAAGTTAAACCCGTAAAGCCGCAAGGTTTTTGCGGGTTTTTCATTTACACTTTAATCATGCAAGTTTTTCAAATATCACAGCCAAATAGCGCATTAAAATTAGCGTTGCAGCAAAAAATAGACCATAAAACCAAACCGCTAGGTGCGCTTGGCTTTTTGGAAGACATGGCGCTGCAAATTGGCTTAATTCAAAATACGTTAGCGCCACAATTAAATAAACCAACCATGCTTGTTTTTGCGGGCGATCATGGTATCGCTGCAAGCGGCGTTAGCCCTTATCCGCAAGCTGTTACTGCACAAATGGTACTTAATTTTTTGGGCGGTGGCGCGGGCATTAATGTGTTTGCCAAGCAAAATGGATTTAATTTACGCGTGATTGATGCAGGGGTGAACCATCAGTTTGAGTCACATCTCAACTTAATTGATGCAAAAATTGACAGTGATAATAGCCAAGGCGGTACCGCAAATTTTTTACACGAACCCGCCATGACGCTAGCCCAGTGTGAGCAAGCGCTTACACGCGGCGCGGAGCTTGCAAAAAAAGAGATTGCTGCTGGCAGTAACGTGCTTGGCTTTGGTGAAATGGGCATCGCTAATACGTCATCTGCAAGCTGTTTAATGAGCGTGCTGTGTGATTTTCCAATTGAAGCGTGCGTAGGTCGCGGTACAGGTTTAGATGATGCGGGTTTAGTGAACAAAACCAACATACTTAAACAAGCGATTCAACATCATGCTTTAAATGGGCAAGATCCAATGCGGGCGCTGGCAACATTCGGCGGTTTTGAAATCGCCATGATGGCAGGCGCAATGCTAGGCGCAGCTGAACATAAGGCTTTATTATTAATTGATGGATTTATCGCAACAACAGCATTGCTTGTTGCAAGTCAATTGCAGCCCAATATTTTGCATTATTGTGTGTTTGCACATTGCTCAGGCGAAGCAGGGCACAAAAAATTATTGGAATATTTAAACGCAAAACCGTTACTAGATTTAGGCTTGCGCTTAGGCGAAGGCACTGGCGCGGTCTTGGCTTACCCGTTGGTACAAGCGGCAGTTAATTTTTTAAATGACATGGCCAGTTTTGAAAGCGCTGGAGTAAGTGAAAAACATGCGTAAAGAATGGCGCTACTTTCTTTTAGCTATGGGGTTTTTCACGCGCATACCCGTGCCTAGCTTTGTCAATTTTCAAGAGTCAGATTTGAATCATGCCAGCAAATACTTTCCATTAATCGGCATATTGATTGGCTTGATTGGCGCGATTGTGTTTTATGGCACTTACTTATTTTTACCTTTGCCAATTGCCGTTTTAACCAGCATGGCTGCCACCATTTATGCGACAGGCGCCTTTCATGAAGATGGGCTAGCCGACAGTGCGGACGGCATTGGTGGAGGCTGGGATAAAGATAAAATTATCACCATCATGCAAGATTCTAGGCTAGGCACTTACGGCGCAGTGGCACTATTTTTGATGCTTTTCGCAAAATTTCAAACGCTTAACTCGCTAAACTACATACTAATTCCAATCGCATTGATTACAGGCCATGCGCTAAGCCGTTTATGTGCGGTGTGGATGATGCAAAGCTTAGACTATGTGAAAATCAGTGGCAAAGCCAAGCCACTTGCCACACAAATCAATATGCCAAGTTTTATGATTGCAAACCTATTTGGCTTGTTACCTTTCGCTATGGTTGTCGCATTGAATGTGAGCTATCACTCACATTTAACTATTTTAAAGTTTATGGGTTTTACACTAATACCCGTTATCCTAAGTTGGTTTTGGTGGCACCAAAAAGTCAAGCGCTGGCTAGGCGGCTATACAGGTGATACGCTAGGCGCGATGCAACAAATTACCGAGTTGTCGTTTTATTTTGGCTTAGTTATTTGGAGCTACAACGTTTGAAACTCACTTTAGTTCGCCATACCTCACTACAAATTGCTCCTGGTATTTGCTATGGCCAAAGCGATATTGATGTGGGCGCTAGCTTTTGGATTGAGGCCAATCAGCTAAAAACCAAGCTTGCAGATACGCAATTTGATATGGTTTACACCAGCCCATTGCAGCGCTGCGTTAAGCTGGCAAACGCGCTAAATTTGGGCGATGCAATACACGATGAAAATTTAAAAGAACTGCATTTTGGCGATTGGGAAATGCAAAGCTGGGATGATATTCCGCGTGATATTTTTGATGTGTGGGCGCACGATTATGCCAACCTTGCGCCGCCCAATGGCGAAAGCTTTGGCCAACTACAACAGCGCGCGCTACATTTTTTAGAAGAACTGAAGCTAAAATATGCAGGCAAACATGTGTTAATTGTTTCACATGGCGGCTTAATTCGTGCGCTGCTAGCGCACGTACTGAATATGGAGCTGAAAGGTTTGTTTCGTTTTAATATCGATTATGCTAGCGTGACCGAGCTAGATTTTAGTGAAAAAGTGCCCAAAATTAATTTTGTGAATTTATAAGCTTTATTTTCTAAAACTACCACATTCGTTACACGAGATTTTTAATGCCCTGCAAGCCAATATCCATGCGGCTTGCAGGGCATGTAAATAAATGTGGATGTTTTTAATCAATAAAATTAAGCAACTTTAATACTTTCGCCAAAACATTCCACCACTTGGCCTTTGCGAATTTTAGCGGTTTTACGCAATTCAATCGCGCCATCTACTGTTACATTACCATCTGCCACAAACAACTTGCCTTGGCCACCGCTTTGCGCAATACCCACTGTTTTGAGTAAGTCGCACAACGCAATAAATTCGCCTTTTAGTTCAAAATCCATCGTTGATTATCCTTTTAACTTTAACGGCAAACCTGCTGCCACAAATGTGACTTTATCGGCAATAGCTGCTACCGCTTGGTTTAGTCTGCCTTGCTCATCTTGAAACTGTCGATTAATTTCGCCCAGCGGCACTATACCCATACCAACTTCATTGCTGACTAAAATAATATTGCCCTGCAATTTCGGCAAAATTGCTAAAAATTTCTCGCGCTCACTCTGCCAATCCACACCATCTGGCGGCGCGCATTCTGGGCAAATACATTGTGCTAGCCAAAGTGTTAAACAATCTACAATGACGCATTGAATATTACGAGCATTTTTAGATACCCCAGAAGCCGCATGGATGTTGGCTTCCAGACTACTATATTTAAGTACATTGCTTAAATAATACGGTTCTTCTACTAGTTTCCAATTTTCTGGCCGCCTATCTTTGTGGTGTTGTACGCGCGCTTTAAATTCGTCGTCGTAAATTTGCGCGGTGGCAATATAAGTGACGGGCAAGTCACTTTCTATCGCAAGTTTTTCTGCATAGGCACTTTTACCGCTCCGCGCTCCGCCTAATATTAAATGGATACTCATTAGCTATTCCAGTCGTTTTGCCAAGTATTTTCCATGAGCATTTCGCCTAATGGTTTGGCTTCGCACCAACCTGTTTCCACCAACATGGGTTCTTTATAAAAACTGTTCACATGCCCCAAACACAACACGGCAATCGGTTTGGCGCCTAGCGGCATATTAAGTAATTGGGCTAATTTTTCGGGGTCGAATATCGAAACCCAGCCCATACCAAGGCCTTCTGCACGCGCCGCTAGCCACATATTTTGTATGGCGCAACTGACAGAGGCAATATCCATCTCGGGAAGTGTGCGACGGCCAAAAATATGCTTTTCTCTATCGTTACAAAGCGCGGCCACTAACACTTCACCGCAATCTAAAATACCTTCTACTTTTAACTTCAAAAATTCGCTCATGCGCGTGGTGGTTTCAAGATCGCCAATCGCTTGTGCAGTTTTCACACGTTCTTCATCCACCAGTTGATGAATAGCTAGGCGAATATTTTTATTAGAAATGTGAATAAAACGCCACGGCTGCATTAGTCCCACGCTGGGCGCATGGTGTGCTGCTTGCAAAATTTTAGTCAATATTTTAGTATCAACATGCGTGGGCAAAAAATGCCGCATGTCGCGCCGCTCAGCAATCACCTTGTAAATGGCTGCCTGTTCTTGCTCAGTGTAAGAATGCGAATTTTTCATTATGGCTTAAAAAATATTGACAGAGAAAAAAAGCCGCTATGAAAAGCGGCTTTTTTCGTCATTTGTCACTAAGTTTTAGAAGTTTCGGCAGATTTTATGCTTCTCAACCGGGCTACAACCATTAACACTAAGCCAAAATAGGCGGCATTTACAGTCATCCAATCTGGCAGATAGTTCCAGCCATGCTGCATCGATTCAATGGCACCGTTCGCTGGAAAGCGGCCAGAGAACAAATAATAAGTTTGTGTAGAAACCACAAACGCAATAAATGTTGCGCCCAAACTTACCGCTGCAAAACGCAATGGCGAGAATGGATTACTTTGCTTTGCCAACCAAAAACCACCAAACCAAAGTGCGGCGTAGCTAGGAATTAACCCCCAGTAACCATTGGTAAGGCAAAATCCTTGTACTGGGTCAAGTGCGGCTGCGCCAAAATCGATAAACGTGGCTAAACCAAAAAACGCTGCGAACCAGCTCATGCTGGTTTTTAAATTGCTACTTAAGTACAAGCCACCCAATAAAAACAATGCCAAACTGGCATCGGGCAAAGACACATGCGTAAGCACATGGCTACCACGTGTGAGCAGCATGGTAAACGCAATGGCAACGGCAATTAATAGTGTTTTGACTAATGGTAGCTTGTTCATAACTTTCTCCAAATTCTTTGGTGACATCATAACATTTTTTTAAAAATCTGCCCTAACACCTACGCGCCATGTACGTGCAAAATCAACCGGGTAAATCGCATCATCTTGTACTTGTATGCTGTTTTCTTCTTCAAATATATTAGAGATTGAAGTGAACAAGTTTACATTTTTGTACTGATAATTAAGGGCAATATTGGTTGAGTTGTAGCTACTTTGACGTTGGTCTAAGTTATTCTGAAAGTCATTAAATGCGTAAGCTTTAGCGCGCCAAGTATGGTTTAAATTTAACTGCGCATGCTCCAAAAATTTATAATTTAAATTTGCCACAATGGTATGTTTAGGCACGCCAGGTAAGTCTTTATTTTTAATTAGCACTGTACCGTCATTTTCTGAATCAATGATTGCACGCGTAAAGTTGTAAATTAAACCTAAATTTAATTGGCTATTCACGATAAAAGTATCTTGAAGCTCTAGTCCATACTTATGCGATTTATCAATGTTTGTATTAGTGCCGAAAGAACCAAATGTTGGATTATAAAAAATCTCATTGTTGAGTTTGGTATAAAACGTAGTGGCTTTAAATCTATTATTAGGCAACACATGGTTTAAGCCAACATTAAATGTTTTAGATTTTGCAGGCACGATATCGGTATTAACACCAAAGCCAAAACCAAAAAATCTGTCGATATCTGGTGCTTGAAAAGCCTGATTGAAGTTAGTAAATACACTTAACTCCGGGTTAATTTTATAGTTGGCACCAATATCAAAAGCCTCTAAATTGCTGTCTTTTTTAACTTTACTAGCACCTACAGGCGCAAAGTTATAACTCACGCGCTCATGCCTAGCACCAGCTGATAGTGTAAGGTCTGTAAATTGATATTCTGCTTGTGCAAAAAAGCCTGTGTTTTCTTTGCTTGTTTTATCAGATGTTCGCTCTAAAGCACCATCAAACTTCTGAAAGCCTACTAATGCTCTTAAGTTGCTATCTTCAAATTTTAATGTTAAATCATCGCTGGTGTAATCGTAATCACGCAGTTGTGAGAAAAAGTTAAACGTATCAAAAAATGAGGTTTTATCTTCTTGGCTGTGATTGTATTCAATTGCAATTTGTTGGTTTATATCGTACTCAGCACCTACGCGCCATTGATCAGTTTCGTATCGTTGATATGTGTAAGCGTTGCCTGAATTTTGGCGTGGGTCATCTTTAAATTCTGCCTCACTCATATTGCCAATATAAAAAGTGCTTATGCGAGCACTTGTCGCTTCAGCTTTTAAGCTTAGCGCTTCAGTAGGCTTAATTTTTAATTTAACATTTTGTGAGGAACTGTCAAAACTATCGCGCTCGCCAAGAATGTCTTTTTTGCTAAATCCATCGTGGCTATCATCAGCAGCACTTGCAGATAAATCAAAATATTGTTCTGAAATACCAGCTGAGATATAACCAGATTTTTGGCCGTAATTACCTAATGAACCAATAATAGACACGCCAGTTTTTGTTTTAGTATAAATTTGAATTGCACCAGCCGTTGCGCCATCGCCATAAATGACAGAGCCACTACCTTTACTGATTTCAATACGCTCAATATTATTAAGAGGTATAGCGCCTAGTAGTTGAGGCGTTAAATCAATATTGTTCAAACGCTGCCCATCCACTGTAATTGCTACGTTTTGATAGCCATTTTCGTTGCCGTAACCGCGTAAATTAATTAATGGTGCAGCTTTGTTACCAAAACCAGACAATATGTTCAATGATGTTTGTTGTGCTAAAAAGTCGTATAACGTGGTAGTGCCGCTGGCTTCAATTTGTTTAACTGTATGAATTTCAGAGGCATAGGTGGTTTCAGTGTCTTTACGTTCAAAGCGATTGGCTTTTACAGTAACCTCATCTAAGTCAATATTTTCTGCTGCGTAAACTGGTGATGCGAACGCCAAGCCAATTAGGCTAGCAATGGTAGATTTTTTCATTATAGTTTCCCTAAAATACATGCGTCCCCGCATGCAGATTCTTAAAAACTAGGGAATAGCGAAGGGGAAAACTGACAAAAATTGCGCCCAGACTATGTTTAAAACATATAGCGAGACAACAGCTTTTGACACCGTCACCCCGCGGTATTGCCTAGCACGCCTTAACAATTAAGGCTTAAGTTACAAGGCCGGTCTCCGGGCTTGTGTGGCATGGCTATA
>JANNWI010000151.1:0-2181 GCA_031414715.1 Methylophilaceae bacterium
ATAACTAGTGACGCCAAGCACTTCAATACCTTCTAGCTCGATGGCTTTGGCCAGCATACGAATGCCTAAGCCAGACGAGTTTTCAGAGCGAAAATCTTCATCGATGATTACTACTGGAAAGCGGAATTTCATTAGTTAAGCCCTTGGTCGTTAGTCGGTGGTCGTTAGTCGTTAGTTTTGATTGCTTGCAAATCTGTAGTTTAAAAAACTAATGACTACAAGCTAGCCATTAAAGACTAGATTTTTGGTAGCGTCACACCAACTTGGCCTTGATATTTGCCACCACGATCTTTGTAGCTGGTTTCGCATACATCATCCGCATCGGCTTCAAAAAACAGCACTTGCGCACAGCCTTCATTAGCATAGATTTTCGCAGGCAACGGCGTTGTGTTGCTAAACTCTAGCGTCACATAGCCTTCCCATTCTGGCTCAAACGGGGTGACGTTGACGATAATGCCGCAACGCGCATAAGTACTTTTACCTAAACAAATGGTCAGCACATTACGTGGAATTTTAAAGTATTCAACCGTGCGTGCTAGAGCAAAACTATTCGGCGGAATAATACAGAAATCAGCATTCACTTCTACAAACGAATTCGGGTCGAAATTTTTTGGGTCAACAATGGTGCTGTTTAAGTTGGTAAATAGCTTAAATTCTTTACTGCAGCGAATATCATAGCCGTAACTGGAGGTGCCGTATGACACCATGCGTTGGCCTTCGGCATTCATTTTGACTTGATTTGGCTCAAACGGCGAAATCATGTCATGTTCCAGTGACATTTTACGAATCCATTTATCTGACTTTATGCTCATGCTTTTACACTCAATGTTTTAGGTGAAAACGACTAAATAAAATATCCACGCATTATGCCATTATTGGCTTTTGCATGAATATTTTTTTGGCAAATTCATACGATAAAAAACTAATGCCCTGCAAACCGCATAGATATTGGCTTGCAGGGCATCAAAATAAAGACTATTAGTTACAGATCGCCACCTAATTCAATGCTATAACGCCAAAATTGGTCTTCATTTTCAAAAATCACTTTTGAAGCTTCTGGGTCGCGCGAACCAGCAGGATATTGATGCACAGGTGTTTTATCTGCTGCCCAAGCTTTTACTACTGGGTCAACCAAGCGCCATTGCGCTTCGGCTTCACTAATATGCAAATAATTTGAATTATCTCCTTGCATTAAGTTGAGTAGCAAAGCTTCATAGGCATCAACGCTGTCGTCTTCGGGCATACGATTGGCGGCATCCAACTGAATGGTGCGTGTTTTAATATCTAAACCTGGTACTTTGGCTTGAATTTCCATCTTGATGCATTCTCTCGGTTGAATACCGATAATCAGCCAATTCTGATCTTGCTCATTCACTTGCAAAGGTGCTTTTTTAAAGCGAATAGCGATACGTGTATCTGCTTCGTGCAAGCGTTTTGCAGTGCGAATATAAAACGGCACGCCTTGCCAGCGCGGATTATCGATAAATAGCTTCAAGGCTGCATAAGTTTCCACTACGCTATCAGAGTTGCCTAACTCGTCAAGATAACCAGGCACTTTTTCACCACTCACCTCTCCAGCCGCATATTGTGCACGGAAAGCATGTTTACTAAGTTCATTAACTGGAATAGCGCGAATTTGCTCTAACAGCTTAATTTTTGCTTCGCGCATACCCTCTGGCGTCAAGTCTTTTGGCATTTCCATCGCCGTTAACGCCAACGTTTGCAAAATGTGGCTTTGAATCATGTCGCGCAAGGCACCAGTACTATCGTAAAACTGAGTACGGTCGCCCACGCCTAACATTTCGGTATTGGTGATTTGCACGTGATCGATATATTGATTGTTCCAAATGGGCTCTAGTATCGTATTGGTAAAGCGTTGCAACAGAATATTTTGCAGCGCAGATTTGCCCAAATAATGGTCAATACGGTAAATTTGGCTTTCTTTCAGATTTTTTGTCAGTGCTGCTTGCAAATCGACCGCGCTTGGTAAATCTGTGCCAAACGGTTTTTCTACCACCACGCGGCGCCAAAATTTGTCTTCTTGCGTCAAACCCACTTTAGCCAATGATTCCACCACAGGCGCAAAATCCACAGGGCGCACCGATAAAAAATAAGCTAAATTTTGCGGAAAAGTTTTTTCGTCGCTTAAAGTATTTTTAAGCTTGGCAAATGCGTCTGGAT
>JANNWI010000152.1:0-6891 GCA_031414715.1 Methylophilaceae bacterium
ACCTAAATGATATGACGTCCAAATAGCCAAACAGACCGATAAAACTGGCCATGCGGTTGATTTCATTGAAATACCAATACCCGCAATGATGTTAGTGGCGTGTCCAGTGGTAGAAGCTTGCGCTACGTGCTGCACAGGCGCGTATTGTGTGCCTGTGTAGTACTCAGTAATCCACACCAATGCTGCAGTTAATACCAAACCAACCGCACATGCACCAAACAGCTGATTGGCAGATACTGCTAAATCCCCTGCCATTAAACCATTTGGGAACAAATGTTGGGTAACAAAATAGAAAGCGATAAGCGATAATACGCCGGCAACAGCTAAGCCTTTATATAGCGCTGGCATCACGTTTTTCATCGCAGGCGTTGCTTTAACAAAAAAGCAACCAACAATAGAAGCCACGATTGACACTGCGCCTAACATAAGTGGGTAAATTACTGCATTAGCACCAGAATTTGTAATAAGCAAGCCACCCAATACCATGGTGGCAATTAAGGTTACCGCATAAGTTTCAAACAAATCGGCTGCCATACCTGCACAATCACCTACGTTATCACCGACGTTATCGGCGATTACAGCAGGGTTGCGCGGGTCATCTTCTGGAATGCCAGCTTCAACTTTACCTACTAAGTCAGCACCAACGTCTGCACCTTTAGTAAATATACCGCCACCTAAACGTGCGAAAATTGAGATCAGTGAAGAACCAAATGCTAAGCCAATTAACGGGTCAAGGTTGGTTGCGTTTTCTGCACCTAAAAACCAGTAGAAACCAGCTACGCCAAGTAAGCCTAAGCCCACTACCAACATGCCAGTTACCGCGCCGCCTTTAAAGGCAACATCAAATGCAGGAACAATACCGTTGGTTGCCGCTTGTGCGGTACGTACATTGGCTTTTACAGATACATTCATGCCAATAAAACCGCAAGCGCCAGATAGTACCGCGCCAACAACAAAGCCAATTGCCGTCGTCGCACCTAAAAATACCGCTACTAGTATTGCTAAAATAACACCAACAATAGCAATTGTTTTATATTGACGTGCCAAATATGCTGCTGCACCTTGTTGAATAGCACCAGCAATTTCTTGCATGCGCGCGTTGCCTGCAGGCAAATTGGTAATCCATTTACTCATTATTACGCCGTAAAGCACTGCTAGTATTGCGGCAGCAATGGCGATCATTAGTGCAACTGACATAACTTCTCCCTATCTATATTATTGATAAATCTGAAACGTAATGGCTAACTTTAAATTTATAAAATTGTAAATTTTTTGTAACAGCAGCGGCATTATGGCACTAATAGTATGTTGCCACAACCACTTGCCAGCTTTCATTTTTTTGTGGCAGCTCATGTAGAAAATATCTGTTGTCGTTCTAGAAAAAGATTAATTCATCTGAATTTTCTAAAATGAAATCGTAGCAAAACCGAGGTATTAGCCAGATGAGCATGGCTTAAAAATGGCTCAGAAATGACTCAGAAGTTAGGCTATTATTTTGTTTTGTTGGCAAGTCGTTTTAAGTTTACAGCAAGTAGCGATTCGCCCTTATTTTTGGCCAACAACTCTTGAGCGAATTTTTTTAAGTTATTTGCTGCGCTATCAGATAATATGCGTGGCGCTTTGATATTGGCTTTTGGGCGAGATTTTACTTGCACTTTCACCACAATTGCAGTAACTTTACATTCCCTAAATTTTAGGTTGTTTTTTTGCAAATTTTCCAATTGCGTCAATAAGCTAGCGTGTGTTAACTTGATTTTATTAGCGACAATTGCGCTGTCAGCGTAAACTGTGAGTAGGCCGTTAATGAGCTTGCTTGCAAAACTGGCTTGCGCGAGTAATTGCGGCGCCGCAGTTTGCCACAATTGCTGCAAATGTTGAAGTGCTTGCACATTTTTAGCCAGCGCTTCTAATTGGTTGCTTGCAGTCAATAAACTATTAATTTTACGCATGACCTTATTGTATATAACTAAATTAGAACGAATGAATATTATGCTATGAATATAATTTTGGTGTCTAATAAAATGGCTAAAGCCAAAAGCTTGTCTGTATTTCAAGCTGGCATGTTATTGGCAGCATTGGTCTTGGTACCGATATTGTTGACGCTATTATTTATAACGCCGCCAAGCAACATTAAAGAGCAAGGGGTAAAAGCCTTGCTACCGCCACACCTTAAAAGCTCTATAATTTCATCGCAAGTCCATTTAGATGCCTATGCTAAAGAGCTGGGCGAGTTGCAGGCGCGTATGATGCGCCTTGATGCGCAAAGTGAGCGATTGGCCAAAATTGCGGGCGAGAAAGACAAGATTGCAAGTGGGAAAGACAAGATTGCAAGTGTGAAAGGTAAGTCGCCTAGCAAAAATTCAAGCCAGAAAACAGATAGCTTACTATCTGCTAATCGCGGCGGCCCATTGGTGAACGCACGCCCGATGACCGAGCCAGACTTGCAAGCGGCTATTTTAGCGCTAACCCAAGCAGTAGATGCGCGCGACGAATCGCTAAGCAGCATAGAAGCCAAAATTTTGCAGCAAAGTGTACTTAAAGACATGTTACCGAATAGTAATCCAATTAATGCCGCCTTTAATTCATCTAGTTATGGCTGGCGTATTGACCCATTTAACGGCAATAAAGCGTTTCACGAAGGTTTGGACTTTACTGCTAATACAGGCACGCCGATTCGTGCCGCAGCAGATGGTATTGTGTCTAGCACAGAGCAAGGCGGCGCTTATGGTAAACTAGTTAAAATAGAGCATGGCGCAGGGTTAGAGACGCGTTATGCACACACTTCAAAAATATTAGTTAAAGTCGGTGAGCGTGTGACAAAAGGCCAAATCGTAGCAGAAGTAGGTAGTACAGGGCGCTCAACGGGGCCGCATTTGCATTACGAGATTCGCTTAAATGGTGCTTCGTTAGATCCACGTAAATATTTAAAAAATTAGCAGTTAAATAAACAGTTATCTGTTTGAAAATAAAAGACGGTATTGAATTTGTTATTCAAACCCCCAAATGTAGTCATTATAAGAACTTAAACCTAACAAGTAATTTTTATCCAATCTAAATAGAGGTTTCCGAGGTTTCGGAAAGTCGGTGTCTTCTCATGTTATCCACGTTGTTCAGAAAATTTTTCGGTAGCCGAAATGATAGGCTAGTTAAACAATACGGTCAAAAAGTTAAAGAAATTAATGCCCTAGAACCCAGTATGCAAGCGCTGTCTGATGAAGCCTTGCGCGCGAAAACAGAAGAATTTAAACAGCGCTTTACTGCTGGCGAAAGTTTAGAAAAATTATTACCAGAAGCGTTTGCAGTGGTACGTGAAGGTAGCGTGCGTGTGCTAGGCATGCGTCATTTTGATGTGCAACTCATCGGCGGCATGGTGATAAACGGCGGAAAAATTGCCGAAATGGGCACGGGCGAAGGTAAAACCTTGGTGGCTACATTGCCGCTTTATCTGAACGCCATTACAGGTAAAGGTGCACATTTAGTTACCGTGAACGATTATCTTGCCAAGCGCGATGCGGAGTGGATGGGCAAGCTTTATAACTTTCTTGGTTTGTCTGTTGGTATTAACTTATCGCAAATGCAGCATGATGCCAAACAACTAGCTTATGCAGCTGATATTACCTATGGCACTAATAACGAATTTGGCTTTGACTATTTGCGCGACAATATGGTGTTTACCGCTGAAGAACGCGTACAGCGTAAGCTTACTTTTGCACTAGTAGATGAAGTCGATTCAATTTTAATTGACGAGGCGCGCACGCCACTTATTATCTCTGGCCAAGCCGAGCATAGCATTGATTTATATACCCAAATTAACGGCGTTGCATTACAACTAAATGCGCAAAAAGAAGAAAATGGCGAAGGTGATTTTTGGGTAGATGAAAAAGCCCAAACCGTCACTATGAGTGAAGCTGGTCACGAGCGCGCAGAAGAGATTTTAACCAGCTCTGGTTTGTTGCCAGTAGGTTCCAGTTTGTATGACCCTGCCAATATTACCTTGGTGCATCATTTGTATGCGTCATTACGCGCACAAAATCTATTTAAGCTAGATCAACATTATGTGGTCGATAATGGCGATATTGTGATTGTGGATGAATTCTCTGGCCGTAAAATGCCGGGTCGTCGCTGGTCAGATGGCTTGCACCAAGCGGTAGAAGCCAAAGAAGGCGTTCAAATTCAAAAAGAGAATCAAACACTGGCTTCGATTACTTTCCAAAACTATTTCCGCATGTATGAAACACTCAGCGGTATGACAGGCACCGCCGACACCGAAGCTTATGAATTTAACCAAATTTATGGTTTGGAAACAGTGGTGATTCCTACACATCGACCAAAAATTCGTAAAGATGCCATGGATAAGGTCTATCGCACCTCGGCTGAGAAATATAACGCCGTCATTGAAGATATTAAACAATGCCAAGCCATTGGCCAGCCAGTATTGGTGGGCACCACGTCAATTGAAAACTCTGAAATTATTTCGAGTTTTTTAAATAAAGCTAACCTTAAACATGAAGTGTTAAATGCTAAGCAGCACGAGCGCGAAGCGCACATTATTGCAGAGGCGGGCCAACCTGGTGCGATTACCATAGCCACCAATATGGCGGGACGCGGTACCGATATTGTGTTAGGTGGCAACCCAGAAGCCAGTATCCATGCGGTTCGTGGCGATGCTAAATTAAGCGATGTAGAAAAAGAAGCGAAAGCAGCGCAATTAAAAGCGGAGTGGCAACAACGCCACGATGCGGTGTTGGCTGCGGGTGGTTTGCATATTATTGGTACCGAGCGCCATGAATCGCGCCGTGTCGATAACCAATTGCGTGGCCGCTCTGGCCGCCAAGGCGACCCTGGTTCTAGCCGTTTTTACTTGGGTTTAGATGACCAATTATTGCGCATATTTTCGGGTGATCGCGTATCAGCTATTATGGAACGCCTAAAAATGCCTGAAGGCGAAGCGATTGAGCACGCCATGGTTTCGCGCGCGATTGAAAACGCACAACGCAAAGTAGAAGGCCGTAACTTTGATATTCGTAAGCAATTGCTAGAGTTTGACGATGTATCGAACGACCAACGCAAAGTGATTTACGAGCAACGTAATGAATTGTTGGAAGCGACTGATATAGGCGACACCATTACCGCCATGCGTAGCGATTCTTTAAGCAATATGATTGCAACGCATATTCCACCGGGCAGCGTAGAGGAGCAATGGGATGTTGCTAGCCTAGAGAAGGGACTAAAAGAAGAGGCTGGCTTAGATTTGCCGCTGCAAAAAATGTTGGAAGATAATCCAGATTTGCACGAAGAAACGCTGCGCGAGCATATTTTTGAAGCAGCGGATGCCTCTTACAAATCCAAAGAAGCACTGGCCAGCAGTGACACCATGCGCCAATTCGAGCGTTCAGTCATGTTGCAAAGTATTGACTTGCATTGGCGCGAACATTTGGCCGCGCTTGATCACTTACGCCAAGGCATACATTTGCGCTCTTATGCGCAAAAAAACCCGAAGCAAGAATATAAGCGCGAGGCATTTCAGTTGTTCGAAGGCTTGCTAAATACGGTGAAATCGGAAGTCACTAAAATTACCATGCTGGTACAAGTGCGTACGCAAGAAGATGTTGAGCCGGTAGAGCCTGTGTCAAACCTGGCTAATGTGCAATACCAACATGCTGATTTTGAGGATGCTCTAGCGAATCCGCAAGGTGATTTTAGTGAAGAAGAAAAAGCACAAATGGCTACAGGCGCATCGATTGTGCGCGACGGTGCAAAGGTTGGACGCAATGACCCGTGCCCGTGTGGAAGCGGCAAAAAATATAAACAATGCCACGGCAGCTTGAGCTAGCTTATGGCAGAAGTTGAAGTTCAATCGCCGTGTATTGGCGTGTGTAGCGTGGATGACAGTACAGGCTTCTGTTTAGGTTGTTATCGCACCATGGATGAAATTCAGCAATGGTGGGATTTAGATAACATACAAAAAGCGGAAGTCGCACAAAAAGCCAGCGAGCGGGAAACTGCACTTTTTGATTAAGTCGTTAGCTTTAGCAAAAAAGCCAGTAAACGCTGGCTTTTTTATGCGCTAATACTACTGTAACTAAGCTTTTATGCTGCCAATAATTGCTTGTTGATTAGCTAAATCTTGTAGTATTTCACTACCAAATTTTAGTATGACTTCAGGCGCTATTTTAACAGCATCATTATTGACTTGCTCTGTAAGGCTTATTAATGCTTGCTCACCAGCCATGTCATTTTTTTCCATGATTTGCAATAGCATAAAAGTCATCGGATTAAGCGCAATAAATTTAACCTCAAACGCTGCGTTTATAAATACCAATAAATAGGTTTTTTCTGCTGTTATTGGTTTGTGGCGGGCAGAAATGTTATGCACTGCATAATCATAGTTCAGCAGCATGTGCGGCGCTAATATGGGGATTTCTTTGAACAAGTTAGTTTTTTTACTTAACTTGACAGGCTTAAGTTCAAGCCCACTCACCGCTAGCTCAACCCATTCGTAATGCGCAAGTTGTGCTAAGTAGGCAGGTGAATCTTTAATCGTTTTTAAGAACTGCAAAAATTGCGCAGGAATTTCTCTAAAAATAGGACTAGCCGCCGCAAAGTTAGCCACAAAACCACGCATTAATCGTTGCCAAGTGCGTTTTCCCACCACCGCTTGGCATACCGGAAAACAAACTGATGTGGAATCTACAATATTATTAAAAACAGCTTTGCGATAAACTGCCATGCGTTTGGCATCCACTTTAGCAGGTTTTTTGTGCGTGCTTGGGTTACGAATATGCGCTGTAAATTCTGTTTGATATTGTTGAAAATCTAGCATTTAGGCAGTAGCCTGCAAGCCAATATCCATGAGGGTGTCAGGGCGATTTTTGATTGAGTTTTTAGTTT
>JANNWI010000153.1:0-5184 GCA_031414715.1 Methylophilaceae bacterium
TCTCTATAAACAAACGCAGCTGCAAGATACGTTTGGCATGAACATGGTGGCCATTATGGATGGCCAGCCGCGTTTGTTAAACTTAAAACAAATGCTAGAGGCATTTTTGCGTCATCGCCGTGAGGTGATTACGCGCCGTACCGTGTTTGAGTTGAAAAAAGCGCGTGCGCGCGGTCATGTGCTAGAAGGCTTAGCAGTAGCGCTTGCCAATGTAGATGAAATGATTGCGCTGATTAAAGCCGCACCAACACCACCAGAAGCCAAAATTGATTTGATGGCAAAAGTGTGGAAATCTGGCGTGGTGGAAGAAATGCTAAAACGCGCTGCCATGGAAGCATCGCGGCCAGAAGGCTTGAGTGTCGATTTTGGCTTAACTCCAAAAGGCTACAAATTAAGCGATGTGCAAGCGCAAGAAATCTTGCAAATGCGCCTGCAACGCTTAACTGGCCTAGAACAAGACAAAATCGTCAGCGAGTACAAAGAAGTGATGGACGAAATTGCTGACTTATTAGATATTTTGGCAAATTCTGGCCGCGTAACCACCATTATAAGTGATGAATTGACGGAGATTCGCAAGCAATTTGGTGATAAACGCCGCAGTGAGATTATCGAAAATACGCAAGATTTAAGTTTAGAAGATTTAATTACACCGCAAGATGTAGTAGTGACGCTATCGCACACTGGTTATGTGAAATCGCAACCGCTTGATGAATACCGTGCACAGCGCCGTGGCGGACGTGGCAAAACAGCCGCTGCCACCAAAGAAGATGACTTTATCGACAAAATGTTTGTGGCGAATACACACGATTACATTCTGTGTTTCTCTAGTCGCGGCCGCGTTTATTGGCTAAAAGTGTACGAAGTGCCACAAGGCAGTAGAATTGGGCGTGGCAAGCCGATTATTAATTTGTTCCCGCTTGAAGAAGGCGAGAAAATTAATGCGATATTGTCGGTAAAAGAGTTTGATGAAAATCACTTTATTTTCATGGCGACTGCGCAAGGTACCGTGAAAAAAACTGCATTAAGCGAATTTGCTAACCCACGTAAATCGGGCATTATCGCCATTAATTTAGATGATGACGATTACCTAATTGGCGCAGAAATTACCAATGGTGCAAACGACATTGTGCTGGTTTCCAACGGTGGCAAAGCGGTTTGGTTTAGCGAAAATGATGAAAAAAATGGTGTGCGCCCAATGGGCCGTGCCACACGTGGTGTGCGCGGCATGAAGCTGGCGGCTAAACAGCAAGTATTGTCATTATTAATTGCTGATAGTGACCAGCAAACGGTGTTAGTGGCCACAGAAAACGGCTATGGTAAACGTACGGTGTTAGCCGATTTCCGTCACTCTGGCCGCGGCACACAAGGTGTAAAAGCCATTGCGATTAGCGAACGTAACGGATTGGTAGTAGCGGCTAAACTAGTCAACGAAGAAGATGAAATTATGCTCATCACCACTGGCGGCGTGCTGATTCGTACCCGTGTCAAAGAAATTCGCGATATGGGACGCGTAGCACAAGGGGTAACTTTAATTAACTTGGGAGAGGGTGAGAAATTATCTGGTCTTGAGAAAATTGTTGAAACTGACGATGACGAGCCAGAAGCATAACAATGATTTTTTAAATTTGAATATGCTTTAACCATACTTTTAACAATACTTTTAACAATACTTTTAACAATATATAGTTAAGGAAATGCAAGCAATGACAACGATTTACAATTTTTCTGCCGGCCCAGCCGTATTGCCAAAAGAAGTGCTCAAACAAGCACAAGCTGAGTTGCTGGATTGGCATGGTTCAGGTATGTCTGTGATGGAAATGTCGCATCGCGGTAAAGAATATATGTCGATTCAAGCTGAGGCAGAGGCGGATCTGCGCGAATTGTTAGCAATACCAACTAATTACAAAGTATTGTTTCTGCAGGGTGGTGCATCAACGCAGTTTTCGAATATCCCCATTAATTTATTGCGTGGCAAAAAGACGGCAGATTATTTGAACAGCGGCGAATGGTCTAAAAAAGCCATTGCGGAAGCCAAAAAATATTGCGAAGTGAATGTGGTAGCAACTTCGGCCGATAAAAATTTCAGTTATGCACCAACCCAAGATCAGTGGAAACTCAATCCTGATGCGGCTTATGTGCATTATTGTTCTAATGAAACCATCGCTGGCGTAGAGGTTTTTTGGACGCCCGATACAGGTAAAGTACCTTTGGTGGCTGATATGTCATCGCATATTTTGTCGCGCCCAATCGATGTCAGTAAGTATGGTTTAATTTATGCAGGATCACAAAAAAATATTGGCCCCGCGGGCTTATGTATTGTGATTGTGCGTGAAGATTTGCTGGGTGAAGCGCTACCTGCAACAGCTGCTATGAGTGATTATAAGATGCAAGCAGATAACGAATCTATGTACAACACGCCGCCAACTTATGCGATTTATGTGTCTGGATTAGTGTTTAAAATGCTCAAAGCCAAAGGCGGTTTAGCGGCGATGGAGAAAGTTAATATTCAAAAATCTAGCCTATTGTACGATTATTTGGATTCAACAGACTTTTATGGCTGCCCAACGGCAAAGGAAAATCGTTCACGCATGAATGTTCCTTTTACTTTAAAAGACGAAACATTAGATGAGGCTTTCCTCAAAGGCGCTAAAGATAAAGGCTTATTGCAATTAAAAGGACACCGCTCAGTAGGCGGCATGCGCGCTTCTATTTATAACGCCATGCCAATTGAAGGTGTGAAAGTATTAGTGGATTATATGAAAGAGTTTGAAAAAAATAATAGCTAAATATTGTTAATCGGGGGGATGCGGTTTGAGTAAATATCAAGTGCTGGTTCTAAATAAGATTGCGTCGCTAGGCACCAAGCGATTACCCACAGAGCAGTATGAAGTTGGCAGCGAAATCGCAAAACCAGATGCTATTTTGGTACGTTCTGCCAAAATGCATGATATGGACATCCCCGCTAGCGTGCAAGCCATTGGCCGTGCTGGGGCTGGCACCAACAATATCCCCATTGCTGATATGAGTAAGCGCGGCATAGTTGTGTTTAACACGCCTGGTGCCAATGCCAATGCAGTCAAAGAGCTAGTGCTGGCGGGCATGCTGATTGCCGCACGTAATATTGGCCCTGCGATGCACTTTGTGGCAGGCTTGCAAGGCGATGATGCAACTTTGTCTAAAGTGGTAGAGGAGGGTAAAAAGAATTTCGTCGGCGTCGAATTGCCGAATCGCACATTGGGTATTGTCGGTTTGGGTGCAGTGGGCGGCATGGTGGCAGATACCGCGCTTAAACTCGGCATGAAAGTGTTGGGTTACGACCCTGAAATTACCGTGGATGCGGCTTGGCGACTATCATCTGAAGTAAAGCGTGTACTCGGTGTGGATGACATTTTTAAACATAGCGACTTTATTACTTTGCATGTACCACTCATTGACGCGACAAGACATTTGGTGAACGCTGAGCGTATTGCTATGATGAAGCAGGGCGCAGTATTAATTAACTTTGCGCGCGAAGGTGTCATTGATGAGCAAGCAGTGATTGATGGTCTAGATAGTAAAAAACTGCGCGCTTATGTCTGCGATTTTCCCACTGACCGCATGAAATCTCACCCTAATGTGGTGGCGTTGCCACACTTGGGCGCCTCTACCCAAGAGGCCGAGGATAATTGTGCAGTGATGGTGGTGGATCAAGTGCGCGAATATTTAAATAACGGTAACATTACCAATTCAGTCAATTTTCCTGCAGTCTATATGCCACGCGAGGCCGCACATCGTGTGGCAGTGGTCAGCGCGAATATCCCCAATATGGTTGGGCAGATTTCTACCGCGATGGCGGATGCAGGCATTAATATCCACAATATGGTCAACAAATCACGCGCTGACATTGCCTACACCATGCTCGATTTAGATAGTCCTGCGCCGCAAGCTGCCTTGAGTAAAATCAAAGCGATTGCTGGCGTGATGAATGTGCGCCTTTTGCCACAAAAGCAAGATTAACCGCTAAAACAGGAGTAGTCGCCAATAATGAGCGAGCAACTTAAACAACACCGCGACCAGATAGATGCCATTGACGAGCAGCTATTAAAGCTCGTCAACGAGCGGGCAGCACTTGCGCACAAAATTGGCAGCTTGAAAGAGGATGGCGTGATTTATCGTCCCGAGCGAGAGGCGCAAATATTACGACGTATGCAAGCCAACAACGCAGGACCGCTTTCAAATGAGGCTGTCAGTCATATTTTTCGAGGTGTGATGGCCAACTGCCGTGCATTGGAGAAGGAGCTTTCAATCGCCTTTTTAGGGCCACTGGGCACTTATAGTGAAGAGGCTGCATTAAAGCAATTTGGCCTTGGTCGCCAAGCAGTGGTATGCGCCAGCATAGATGAAGTCTTTCGCACGGTTGAGGCTGGCACTGCTGATTATGGTGTCGTGCCAGTCGAAAACTCGACCGAAGGTGCGATTGGCCTCACACTAGATTTGTTACTGTCTAGCCCGCTGCAAATTTGTGGTGAAATTATGCTGCCTATTCACCACTGCTTATTATCAAAACAAACGGATATTGCAAAAATTTCACATGTGTTTTCGCATAGTCAATCGTTGGCACAGTGCCACGAATGGCTAAATAAATGGCTGCCGGGTGTGTTGCGCGAGCCCGTTACTAGCAATGCTTTCGCAGCACAAATGATTCATGAGCTTGTGGCCAGCGATAACACTTTTGCCGCAGCCATTGCCAGTAAACGTGCAGCAGAGTTATTTAATTTGAATATATTAGCCGAGAATATTGAAGATGATGCCAACAACACCACACGTTTTTTAGTGTTGGGCAAGCAACAAGTGGCGCCTTCTGGTAAAGATAAAACATCATTAGTATTAGCGACGCAAAATAAACCTGGTGCCATGGTGGATTTGCTGGCGCCCTTGGCTAATAACGGCGTCAGTATGACTAAGTTTGAGTCACGGCCATCTAAACAAGGCTTATGGGATTACGTTTTTTATGTTGATATAGAAGGCCACATTCATGATGAAAAAGTGGCTGATGCGCTGAATCAGATTAAAACCAAGGCAGCTTTTGTTAAAGTGTTAGGCGTGTACCCTGCTGCAGTACTATAATTGGTGTAATATTTTATAACAAAAATCAATCAGTTATATTAATATAGTTTAACTTAACTTAAATTTTTAGTCTTTTAG
>JANNWI010000154.1:0-4739 GCA_031414715.1 Methylophilaceae bacterium
AATTTAGGCAAAGATTATACGGTTGCACTTAACTTGCTTTCTCAAACACCCAATTGGTTACTGGCAATTGGTGCAAAACCGATGTATTTAGGACTTGATTTACGTGGCGGTGTGCACTTTTTGCTGCAGGTAGATATGAAAGCGGCGTTAGATAAGTCAGCCGAAAGTAGTGTGGGTGACTTTAGAACTATTTTACGCAAAGAAAAAGTGAATTATTTTGGCATTAGTCGCGAAGGCCAAAAAGTAGAAGTCAAGTTTGAAAGCGCTGCCGATTTAGAGACAGCGAAAAAGTTATTAAGTAAAACCTATTCTGATTTAACCTATACAGATAGTGTGGTTGGTCAAGAGTATCTTCTAAGCGCAAGTAACGGCGAGGCTAATAAGCTAAAAATTCAAGAATTCGCGCTAAAGCAAAATTTGCAGACGCTGCATAACCGTATTAATGAGTTAGGTGTAGCCGAGCCGATTGTACAACAACAAGGTTTTGATCGCATTGTGGTGCAATTGCCAGGCGTGCAAGATACGGCCAAAGCCAAGGAAATTTTAGGCCGTACCGCCACGTTAGAAATTCGCATGGTAGATGAAGACAAAAAAGACTTTGCCACCCTGCAAGCGGCTGTAGAAGGTAAAGTGCCTTTTGGTGATGAGTTGTATAAAGACCGTGATGGCAACCCGATATTGGTGAAAAAAAGTGTAGTGCTAACAGGTGACCGTATCACTGACGCAGGCCCTGGTATAGATGGCCAAAACGGTGGCTCGGTGGTAAACGTGACATTGGACGCGCGTGGCGCAGGAATCTTTAAAAATGTCACGCGCGACAACGTAGGCAAGCGCATGGCGATTTTACTCATCGAAAAAAATAGTACAGAAATCATTACCGCACCTGTGATTAACGAAGAAATTGGCGGCGGCCAAGTACAAATCTCCGGCATGGGCAATGCGCAAGAAGCGACTGACGTTGCCTTATTATTGCGTGCTGGCGCACTGGCAGCGCCGATGGAAATTATTGAAGAACGAACCGTTGGCCCTAGTATGGGTGAGCAAAATATTAAACGTGGCGTGCATTCCACCTTGTGGGGTTTTGCTGCAATTGCAGTCATGATGATTTTTTATTACATGGTATTTGGCGGCGTTTCGGTATTTGCACTGGGTGTTAATTTGCTGTTATTGGTTGCCTTGTTATCTATGCTGCAAGCCACGCTTACGCTACCGGGCTTGGCGGCGATAGCATTGGCGCTGGGCATGGCGATTGATGCCAACGTACTGATTAATGAGCGAATCCGAGAAGAGCTGCGGAATGGCAATACGCCACAAGCTAGCATACATGCGGGTTACGACCGCGCATTTGATACCATTATTGACTCGAACGTTACCACTTTAATTGCAGGTTTGGCGCTATTTATGTTTGGCACTGGCCCCATTAAAGGCTTTGCAGTGGTGCATGTCTTGGGTATTCTCACTTCCATGTTTAGTGCAGTGTTAGTGTCGCGTGCCATTGTTAACCTACTTTATGGCTATCGCCGTAAAGTTACTAAACTATCTATTGGCCAAATTTATAAAGCCGACTAATTAAGTATTGATTGAGTAAAAACTATGGAATTATTCAGAATTAAAAAAGATATACCGTTTATGAGCTACAGCCGCTTAACCACGGCCGTTTCACTCGTCACTTTTTTGCTGGCAGTATTCTTTTTGTGGTCAAAAGGTTTGCATTATGGTGTCGATTTTACTGGTGGCACGGCAATGGAAGTAAGCTACCCGCAAGCGGCTAATATTGATGGTATTCGTCAAGCCATTGCAGGTACAGGCCTAAAAGATGTCACCGTGCAAAATTTTGGTACCAGTCAAGATGTATTGATTCGCTTGCCACTTGTCAAAGAAATGACAATTGCACAGCTATCAGAATCGATTACTACAGCACTAAAAACTGCCGATGCTAGCGTAGAAGTGCGTCGTGTAGAATCTGTCGGGTCACAAGTGGGTGATGAGCTTTATTCTAACGGTGGATTGGCGCTTTTATTAGTGTGCGCGGGCATTATGGCGTATTTGGCCATTCGATTTGAGTGGCGTTTTGCTGTGGCTGCCATTATTGCTAACATGCACGACATTGTGATTATTTTAGGTTTTTTTGCGTTCTTTCAATGGGAATTTAATTTAACTGTTTTGGCAGCAATTTTGGCCGTTTTGGGTTATTCGGTGAATGAATCTGTGGTTGTGTTCGACCGTGTGCGTGAAAACTTTAGAAAAATGCGTAAAGCATCCACAGTGCAAGTCATTGACAACGCCATTACCCGCACCATGAGCCGCACCGTGATTACCCATGTCATGACACAAACCATGGTCGGCTCTATGCTGTTGTTTGGTGGCGAGGTGCTACACAACTTTGCGCTGGCGCTGACGATTGGTATTTTGTTTGGTATTTACTCTTCTGTGCTGGTGGCTTGCCCGATTGCTATGTGGCTGGGTGTCAGCCGTGCCAATTTAATTGGCGACGTAGAAAAGAAAAATAACGAACAAGAAGCCGAAGCAACGCCCTAATTCATCATCAAGAAAATCGTCATAAACTTGATTATTGCGCCGATTTAAAGTTAAACTAATTTAACATTACAAATATTTACAACTTGATTTTAACACCCTTTGGATAACATTCCTATCGCTTGGCAACTGGCTACATTAGCACTGTTGCTGCTCATTTCTGGATTTTTCTCAGTTGCTGAAACCAGCTTGATGTCGCTTAACCGCTACCGCTTGCGGCATTTAGTGAAAGAAGGTCACCGTGGTGCGCGCTTAGCTAGTGCATTACTGGCCAAAACAGACAAACTACTCGGCGTAATCTTGCTGTGTAATAATTTTGCAAACGCTGCGTCGGCCACACTAGTCACGCTAATCACTGTCGAGCTATTTGGCGAGGGCGAATGGGTGCTAATGGTAGGCACGCTAGTGGTTACGTTTGCCATTTTAGTGTTTAGCGAAATTACCCCCAAAGTCATTGCTGCCGCCTTCCCCGAAAAGTTAGGTATTTTGTGCAGTTATATTTTGTACCCGCTACTTAAATTACTTTATCCGTTTGTTTGGTTTATCAATTTATTTGTAGAAGGCTTGCTGAAACTATTACGCGTGAATATTAATTTTAGCGAAAGCGCGCAATCGCTTACCATGGATGAGCTACGCAGTATTGTGACCGACGCGGGGCATTTTATGCCAAAGAAAAACCGCACTATTTTGCTTAACTTGTTTGAACTTGAAAAAATTACAGTGGATGACGTGATGACGGCACATACGTTAGTGGAGGTAATCGATTTTGATGCAGATATTGAAGACATCATTCAGCGCATTACCAATAGCCACCACACGCGCCTGCCCGTGCGCGAGGGCGACCATGAAGAAATTATTGGTATTATTCATATTCGCAAGGTCATCAACCAAATTCGCATGTATCAGCTGGACGATAATTTAACCAAAGATGCTTTGCGCGAGATTATTGAAGATCCTTATTTTGTACCTGCTGGCACGCCGCTTTATACGCAAATTCAACAGTTTCAAGAAAACCGTCAACGCATTGCACTGGTGGTAGATGAATATGGCGAATTTAAAGGTTTGGTGACGCTAGAAGATATTTTAGAAGAAGTGATTGGCGACTTCACCACGCAATCGCCCAGCCGCATTGGCAGTCATCGCCAAGAGCCCGATGGCAGCTGGCTAGTAGATGGTAGCAGTACATTACGCGATTTAAATAAAAAACTTAATCTTTCACTACCACTTGATGGACCGCGCACGCTTAACGGTCTAATCTTAGAACACTTTGAAGATATTCCCGAGCCTGGCACCAGCTTTAGAGTGAACGAACACACACTAGAAATCATCCAAACCCAAGACAGAATCGTTAAAAGCGTCAAAATATTCCCTTAAAAGCGAATAAATATAATAGCCCTACTCATATTGGGCTTGAATTTTTCGCGATTCGGCTCAAAATACCATTAAGTAAGTAATAAAACAAAGCACATGGCAAATATGCATAGCACAGGCGACACCGCACTTAAACCCAGCGCAGTTAAACCAAAACTGCCCGAGATGTTCAAGGTATTGTTGTTGAACGACGACTACACTCCAATGGAATTTGTGGTGGAGACGATAGAAAGATTTTTTAATAAAAGCCGTGAACAAGCGACGCAAATTATGCTCAAAGTACATACAGAGGGTGCTGGCGTATGTGGAGTATATCCGCAAGACATCGCGGAAACTAAAATGAACCAAGTGCTGACGCATGCAAAAGAAGCGCAGCACCCGTTGCAGTGTGTAGTAGAACCTGCTTAGGATGGCGGTAAAAGTAAAGTGCTAACTTGAGTTGGGAGTGGGACTAGTTCTAAATATGTTGAATGTCACCTTCATAAATTCTTTTTGCGAGATTAAGCGCACGAAGCCGCGGAGCGAAAGACGCAGACATATAATGTGTATAGGCAAGGATTGAGCGAGCACGCGACACCGCGATTGACTCGTAAAATGAATTTATAAGGTGATATTATGATTGCGCAAGAATTAGAAGTTAGCCTCCACATGGCATTTATGGACGCGCGCCAAAAGCGTCATGAATTAATCACGGTTGAGCATTTGTTGCTAGCAATGATTGACAACCCAACCGCAGCGGAGGTGTTGCGTGCTTGTGGTGCCAAGTTTGAAGTGCTACGCAGTGAGCTGAACCATTATATTGAAGAACATACGCCTACAGTAGGTGGCGAAGA
>JANNWI010000155.1:0-2496 GCA_031414715.1 Methylophilaceae bacterium
GATGTAGCGCATAACCCGCACGCTGCGAAATCGCTGGCACAAAATTTAAAATCGAAACCATGCGCTGGCAAAACATTAGCAGTATTTGGTATGTTGGCCGATAAAGATATTGCTGGCGTAATAGATGCGATACAAGATGAAATTGATGCATGGTATTTGGCCGATACTCGCACTGCGCGTGGCGCAAAAGCGCTAGATTTACAGCGTAATTTGCTTAAAGCCAATAATATAAAGCAGACAAAATTGTTTGCCAATGTGGCCGCTGCGCTGGCCGTTGCCTGTATAGACGCTGATAAAAATGATAGAATAATTGTATTTGGTTCGTTTTACACCGTGGCAGATGCTACCGCAAATATCTAGTACAGCAACTAAAATTTAGCAACATAATATTTTTAATAGATAAGCGTATTGTTAATATGCAAGCTAAAAGGGAAATCATGCAAAGAGAACCAGCAGGCGAGCAAGAGTTAAATTTGAAGAAGCGCGCACGTCGGCGTTTGGTGGGTGCCATTGCGCTGGTATTGTTGATGGTAATTGTGCTGCCAATGTTACTGAAAGATCGCGCGGCCAGCACGCCTGCAGAAAAAATCACTATTACCTTGCCTAGCGACCAAGCCCAAACAGCTCACTCAGATACAGTGCCGTCAGACTTTGATTCTAACATTATACCAGCCGATCCAGTTCAAGCGTTGCCAGAGGTGATTGATGAAACAGTGCCTGAGCCTTTGACTAAAGAGGGTGCTGATGCAGCAGCACCACCACCAGTTAAACAAGCTACACCAGCAAAAGAAACGCCAGTTAAAGAAAGCGCCAGCCCAAAATTTTATGTGCAAGTCGGCGTGTTTTCTGATGCGGCTAATGTCAAGCAGCTGCAAACAAAACTAAGCGATTTAGGTTACAAATCTCAAACCGAAAAAATTAGTACCGATAAAGGCCAAAAGATACGCTTACGCACGCAAACATTTGGCGATAGAAACGAAGCTGCCATCGCGCTAGAAAACATCAAAGATGCTGGGCTCACGGGCATGGTAGTCAGTCAGTAGTGCAAAAAACAATGCAGAAAAAACAGCACAGAAAAAACAGTACAGAAAATACAAGCTAAATGACCAGCTTTGATTACGCTGTATTCATCATTATTGGCATTTCTATAGTTGTCAGTATGATGCGCGGTGCGGTGCGTGAGCTGTTCGCAATCGCTGGTTGGTTAGCCGCTATTTATATTGCAAAAACCTATGCCATGCAGCTTATTCCGCTGTTACCGGCCGCCATCCCCACTGAATCTTTGAAAATACTAGCAGCTTATATGATTACCTTTTTTGCTGTATTACTTATTGCTAGCTTGCTCACTATCGCACTTTCTGCACTGATTAAAAAAATTGGTTTAAATTGGCTTAATCGAGGTCTGGGTGGCGTGCTCGGATTTTTGCGTGGCTTATTGATTGTGTGCGTGCTGGTATTTTTGGCAGGCCTGACTAGCTTACCTAAAGATGTGCGTTGGACAAACGCCATGTTTAGCTCGCCACTAGAAGCTTTGGTAAAAAGCATGTTGCCATTTGTGCCGAAAATAGTGGCAAAACATGTCAAATATGACTAAATAGGCTTAAAATAGCGAAACTGCTTAGGGACATTAAATAATTTATGTGTGGAATTTTAGGCATTGTCGGTAAAAATCCAGTTAACCAGCTACTGTATGATGGATTACTGGTGCTGCAACATCGTGGACAAGATGCCGCAGGAATCGTCACCTGCGATGGCAATACATTTTTCATGCATAAAAATAACGGGCTTGTGAAAGACGTGTTTCAAACTCGCCATATGCGTAGCCTAGTTGGAAACGTTGGCATTGGACATGTGCGCTACCCTACGGCAGGCTCATCTAGTGCGGCCGAGGCGCAGCCATTTTATGTCAACTCCCCATTTGGTATTGTGCTTGGTCACAATGGTAATCTCACTAATTCCGAGCAGTTAAAATCTGAAATGTTTCGCCAAGATTTACGCCATATTAATACCTCTTCTGATTCTGAAGTGTTGTTAAATGTGCTTGCACATGAAATCGAAAAAACCAGTAAAAACGCTGTGCTAAACACAGACATGGCGTTTGATGCCGTCGCTGGTGTACATAAACGTTGCAAAGGTGCCTACGCTGTCGTTGCCATGATTGCCAACTTTGGCTTGCTGGCATTTCGTGATCCGAATGGTATACGTCCGCTGGTCATTGGTAAGCTGGATAGCGAAAAAGGTACGGAATATATTGTGGCTTCAGAAAGCGTGGCGCTAGACGTATTGGGTTTTAAAATGATACGAGATGTAGAACCTGGTGAAGCTGTGTTTATTGATATGGAGGGCAATTTCTTTAGTCGACAATGCGCCGAAAACGCCAAATTAAACCCCTGCATTTTTGAATATGTTTATCTAGCGCGCCCAGATTCGGTGATTGACGGCATTTCAGTGTATCAAACACGGTTAGATATGGGCAAAAGTCTGGCTGATAAGATT
>JANNWI010000156.1:0-3002 GCA_031414715.1 Methylophilaceae bacterium
TTGCAAGCGATCAAGAAGGCAACATTAATATTCCTTACAGCAATGTAGGCTCGGTATTTATTCAGCCAAACAGCTCAACTACAGCTGGTACTGGCTCTGTAGCAGGCAGTGCTATTGTTACAAGTGTTAACTTTAATGCGGTCAATATAGCTAGCACTGCCAATGTGCCAGATGAAGTCATTCAATATACGATAACCGACAAAGATACGTTAACTAGCCCAGATAGCTCAACGGCTAACTTAACCCTGCACGTGGTGACAAACGCATATGCAGGTACTGCTGGCGCTGATGTACAAGTGGGTTCTGCTAGTAATGATTTGATTTCTGGTTTGGCGGGTAACGACACCTTGACTGGTTTAGCAGGTAGCGACACTATCAGAGGGGGCGCTGGCGTTGATATTATTGACGGCGGTGCTGATGATGACCAATTGTATGGTGGCGATGGTAATGACACTATTATTGGCGGAACTGGTAATGATTACTTGTATGGCGAGGCGGGAAATGACAATTTACAAGGTGGTGATGGCGCAGATAAGCTATATGGTGGAACAGGCACAGATACACTTCAAGGTGGCATTGGCGCAGATTTAATTGTTGGCGGTGCGGGTAATGACACACTAACTGGTAATGCTGGCGCCGATACTTTCAAATGGGAGCTTGCCGATAAAGGTCCAAAAGGCTCACCAGCGCTTGATACCATTACCGATTTTGATCCTGCAGCGTTTGGTGCTGGTGGTGATGTGCTTGATTTGCGTGATATTTTAAGCGGTGAAAGTCATATTGGCTTGGACCCAGGTAACTTAGAAAACTATATACATTTTGAGAAGCTAGACGTTGGAGGCGGTATATTTAATACCATTGTGCATATCAGCAGTAACGGTGAATTTGTGACTGGCTTTAATGCGAGTAAAGATGTGCAAAGAATTACGCTTACAGGCGTTGATTTAGTGGGCGTATTTACCAATGATCAAGACATTATTCAAAACCTACTCACGCAACAAAACCTCATCACTGATTAAACTGCAGAAACAACTGTAAACAATCGTTAATTAACTGTGATTTTAAGGGCTAACTCTAGCGAGTTAGCCCTTTTTAATTATATAGTTAGGGATGCGTGGCTGTAATGGCACGCTATTTGCTATACAGGTCTATTTTGCAGGTCTGCTGCGATTGCATATTTGATTGCTGAATACACAGATAAACGTTGCAAACAATCAACATTTTGACGCTGTATTAATGTAATATACGGAAAAATTACAATACTATGAATGCTACAAACATTATAAACACGATGAATATCAACCGATTTAAGTCTTTTGTGCTTAAACAGGTCATTATTTTAACCTTGTTAGCACTATCTACGCTTGCATATCATGCAACGGCTGACGCAGAAACAGTGATACCACTTAAGCAGTTGGTAGAAAAAGTTATTTCATCTAACCCTGAAGTGCAAGCTAGATATCATGCATACGTTGGCGCGGGTTACGAGCAAGATGTGGTAAAAGGCGGTTACCTGCCAAAAGTAGATATTCAATCAACTTATCGCAAGCAAGAAGAAATCAATAGTTTTCGCAATAGCAACGGCACTGAAATCCCACGTTTTAACAATGAGTTAGTGCTGCGCCAGATGATTTTTGATGGCTTTGCCACCCCAGGTGAAGTGAGCCGCCTTGGCCATGCCAAGCGCGTACGTTATTACGAACTGCAAGATTCGATGCAAAATACCACGTTGGAATTTTTGCGAGGTTATATGGATACATTGCGTTTCCGTCAACTAACTGATTATGCAAAAAATAATTACGTTGCGCACAAGCAATTATTTGACAAAATTAATGAGCGTGTAACTGCAGGTGTGGCACGCAGGGTAGATTTAGAGCAAGCGACGGGTAGGTTAGCTTTGGCAGAAGCCAATTTATTGACAGAAGCGACCAACTTACATGATGTAACAGCGCGTATGCAGCGTTTGTTGGGTGAATTACCACCAGATACCTTAGAACAGCCAGATTTTTATAAAACAGGTGCAGAAACCACTGCCGTTGAGGCATTGCGCCTGGCCTACCTTAAAAACCCCAATATTTTGGCGACTAGCGAAGATATTCAAGCGACCAAAGACGAAGTAAAAACCAAAGAAGCAAGGTATCTACCAAGGTTAGACTTGCAAGCACGTAAAAACTTAGGCACCAGTTCAGATGGACGCAACAGTACCAATGCTGCGGATGTGCTTGAGCTAACCATGAATTTTAATTTGTTTAATGGTTTCAGCGATAAAGCAGCAGTGAGCCAAACCATTGAAAAACTAAACACAGCTAACGATATGCGCGATAAAGCATGTGTAGATACGCGCCAATTAGTCACCATTGCGTATAACGATATCAATCAATTAAAACAGCAGCTGACTTACCGTGACACACACCAAAAATCGATTGAAAATGCGCGCGAGGCTTATAGAAAGCAATTTGATATTGGTCAACGTACTTTATTAGATTTGCTTGATACTGAAAATGAGTATTTTCAGGCAAAACGTGCCTTTACCAACACCGATTACGATATACAAACCGCTTATGCGCGGCTTTACGCAGTGCAAGGTGAACTGCTAAATAAAATTGGTTCGCAACGTGAAGGTTTGCCAGAGGTCAATCGCGAAGCTTATATGGACGCCGCGAACGTTTGCCAAGCAGTGGCGCCTGAGCAACTTAATATTGATAAAGCGGCATTGTTGGCGGATGCAAAACCATTAACAGTGGGTGACAGAGCCTTACCAAAACCAATTGTAAAGGCAGCAGGCACTTGCAGTGCGGAAGTGGTGACAGCACGCGTGAATGACTGGGCCAGCGCATGGCGTCATAAAGATTACGATAACTATATGAAGTTTTACGCGGATAATTTTACGCCAGAACCACCGCTGACTAAAGATGAATGGCAAGCACAACGCAAAAAACGTTTGGCAACGAATGGTAAAATTAATTTAGAGATTGCTAATTTGCAAGTGACTTGCGATGGCG
>JANNWI010000157.1:0-8560 GCA_031414715.1 Methylophilaceae bacterium
GTTTTTTTGCATCTACGTGCACAAAGCTGCTGCATGATGTTAAGTTAGAGCCTGTTAAGTCAGCAGAACCGCCTAAGAATTCTGGCAATAATGGGGCTAATGCAGCAATGGCGTTTTGTGATGCTTTACGCGATGCATTACCTTCTGCTTTTTCGTTGACTGCAGCAATGATTTTATCAGTTTCTGCTGTCCAATTGGCTGGCAAATCGCCTGCCATACGGCGGCTAAATTCTGCGGCTTCTGCTGGGAAAGCAGCCTTGTAGGCTGCAAATTTCGTGTTCCACGCTGCCTCAGCTGCTGCGCCTTTGGCTTTTTGATCCCAACCTGCGTAAACATCAGCAGGAATCACAAATGGCTCATGTGCCCAACCAATAGCTTCACGCGTTGCAGCTACTTCTTCTAAACCTAGTGCAGAACCGTGGCAATCGTGACTACCAGATTTATTTGGTGAGCCTTTACCAATAATGGTTTTACAGCAAATTAAACTTGGTTTATCGGTAACCAATTTAGCCGCAGAAATCGCTTTGCCAATGGCGGCTACGTCATGGCCATCGACAGATTGCACATGCCAGCCGTATGATTCAAAGCGTTTAGCGGTGTCATCTGTGTACCAGCCTTCAATATGGCCATCGATAGATATGCCGTTGTCATCCCAAAACGCGGTTAATTTGCCCAAGCCCCAAGTGCCCGCTAGCGCGCAAGCCTCGTGCGATACGCCTTCCATCATGCAACCATCGCCTAAAAACACATAAGTGTCGTGATCAACAATATCATGACCTGGTTTGTTAAATTCATTTGCTAGCAATTTCTCTGCCATGGCAAAACCCACGCCGTTAGCAATACCTTGGCCAAGTGGGCCAGTCGTGGTTTCAACGCCAGCGGCATAGCCATATTCTGGGTGGCCGGCGCACTGTGAATGCAATTGACGGAACGATTGCAATTGTTCCATTTTCAAATCGTAGCCAGTTAAATGTAACAATGAATAAATCAACATAGAACCGTGGCCGTTTGATAAGACGAAACGATCGCGGTTTGCCCATTTTGGATTGTTTGGATTATGGCTTAAATGGTGGTTCCAAAGCTCTTCAGCAATTTCCGCCATGCCCATTGGCGCACCTGGGTGGCCAGAATTGGCTTTTTGTACTGCATCCATTGATAACGCACGAATTGCGTTGGCTAAATCTTTACGCGTTGCCATAACCTTCTCCCTTGTTTTTTAGCTAACTGAACAAGCTTTTGATGTTTTAAAAGCCTAATTGAAATCGGTAAGTGTTTTTTTAAAAGACACTTCTTGCAAAAAAGTAATTATTGCTTAAATACCAGTCTTCGGCAAGATTAGACTTGTGTTAATTGGTGCTATTTGCAGATTATTTTATAGAAGAACTGCTGGCAGACTTTACATTTTAGTACAAAGCATTAAGCTATATTCATTATGCAATCTAATTTAGTCGCTATTTTAAGCATCGATCACATTGGCATCCGCGTTACCGATCGTGACGTGTCGCGTGCGTTTTACGAAAAATTTGGCTTTGTAGAGACAGCGTATTTTCAAACCGACCAAGCCAACGAAATGGAAACGCCAACTGGTGTGCGCATTAATTTAATCATGAATGGCGCCAAGTATAAAAACAAAAGTGGCAACCCAAATAATATATTGCAAGATGAACCCATTAAGTTGCCTGGTATTACGCATTTGGCTTTAGTTGTTAACAATTTAAACTATTTACAAACCTGGCTGCAAGCCAATAAAATAGAAGTTACTGAGGGCCCTGTGCAACTAAGCCCACGCCGTATTACACTGTTTATTCGCGACCCAGACGGCAATGTTTTAGAGTTTAATGAACTGATTTAATGCTGTTGATATAACCATATTTTTAAAGTAAAAGTAATCACAAACTGAGGAGAAAAACATGAAATTGTATGATTTAGAACCATCTGGCAATTGTTACAAAGTGCGCTTATTTTGCGCGTTAACCAAAACCCCGCTTGAGCTAGTACCAGTCGATTTTATGGCAGGTGAGCACAAAACGGCTAAATTTTTAGCCATGAACCCGCTGGGTGAACTTCCAATTTTAGATGACGATGGTTACATTCTGCGCGATTCGCAGGCCATTTTAGTGTATTTGGCTGGTAAATATGGCGGCGAGGCATGGTTGCCAAAAGACCCAGCGCATGCCGCCAAAGTCATGCAATGGCTGTCTACCAGCGCCAATAACGTTCAACACGGTCCAGCTGATGCGCGGCTGGTTGATTTATTTGGCTACAAGCTAGACAAACCAACCACAATTGCTAACAGCAATTTTATTTTACCGATTTTTGAGGCGCATCTAAGTAACAATCAGTGGCTAGAAATGGGTCGCGTTACCATTGCCGATATTGCCAACTTTCCTTATATTGCGCTTTCGCACGAGGGCGGTATTTCGTTAGATGCTTACCCCAATATTCGCGCATGGATTGCCCGTATTAAAGCTTTGCCAAACTTTATTGCAATGTCTGGCATTTAATTGTTTAGCATTTGAAATACACAAAATAAAATGCTCTGCAAGCCGCATGAATATTGGCTTGCAGAGCAGCAATAATTTATTTTTGCCTGCTTAAAAGTTAACTTTTTTGTGACTTCTTACCCGTTATTCTGCATTCACACCGGTAATTATGCAGCCATCCGCTTACTGCCCCAACATTGCTTTTTTCAACGACCCATCGACTGGCTTCTCGCCCAACCAAACGCGCAACAAAGCTTTATTAAACGCATCGCCTTCTACAACGCCCAGCGATTTGTCATTGATATTGACTTGGGTGCCTGCAGTTGTAAAATCCAACACGATTAAATCGCCTTTCTTCACTGCTTTGGCAGAGGTCATCATGTCGCGAAACCGCTTCATTTGTGACTCAATTGCTAACATCTCAGCTGCATTATTATTATCGGTAAAGCCTTCATTCATGCCTTTTAACAAGCTTTCAGCGTCTAGCTCACGTAAAAAATGCATACTGACACGCTTATTGCCAGTGTCGTTGATGACAGCGTTGGCGTGACTTTGTTTTTGCGTTAAATATAGCCCTGCAACATACACTTTGAATATTGCTTTTTGGCGAATACCAGCACCGTTTAAAACCAGCGCGTTTCCGCCCACTAGCGCGGTTTCATCTACTTTTACGCCTTTAATTTCTAGTGCATTGGCAGATAAAGTAAATGCAAAAAAACATGTTGCAAGCATCAATTTGAATATGCGTAACATAGCGAAACCTTTCTAAATTAGTTTATGAATAGCCAGATTATAGCCTTAACCCACTGGGTTACGCATGGTCACAAATTCTTCCGCTGCGGTTGGGTGAATGCCAATGGTGCTATCAAAAATCGCCTTGGTAGCGCCCGCGCGCATGGCCACGGCAAAGCCTTGAATAATCTCGCCTGCATCTGGCCCCACCATATGCATGCCCACGACTTTATCGGTACTGCGTACCACTAACATTTTCATCAGTGTGCGCTCGCTGCTGCCTGATAGCGTATTTTTCATGGCTTTAAAATCAGTTTTATAGACATCAATATCGGTATATTTTTCGCGGGCTTGGGCTTCGTTTAAGCCAACTGTGCCAATGCTAGGCTGGCTAAATACGGCTGTTGGTATATTTTCATAATCCACAATACCGGCTTTATTGGCGTACAGTTTATTCACCAAAAACATGCCTTCTGCGGTGGCTACAGGTGTTAAGTTGACGCGATTAGTCACATCGCCAAGCGCATAAATACTGGGCACATTGGTCTGATAATCATCGTTGACAATAATCGCACCTGTGCTATCCAGCGCCACATTGACGTTATCAAGCCCTAAATTGTTAGTGTTCGGCACACGGCCTGTGGCGTACATGACTAAATCAGTGGCAACCGTTTCGCCCGCAGTGGTGTGCACGTTAAAACCTGCATCTATTTGCTCAATGCGGTCTACATTGGTTTTAGGCATAAATTTGATGCCTTTTTTAATCATTTCGGCCACCAAAAAGTCGCGAATATCTTCATCAAAGCCACGTAACACCTTGTCGCCACGCTCAAAAATGGTCACATCTACGCCCAAGCCATGCATAATGCCTGCGAATTCCACCGCAATATAGCCGCCGCCCACAATCACCATTTTACTTGGCAATACACTCAAATTAAAAATCTCGTTTGAGGTCACAATATGCTCACGGCCAACCACATCCGGTACAAAAGGCCAGCCGCCGGTGGCAATAATAATGCGCTCTGCCGTATAAGTTTTGTCTGCTACTTTTACTGCGTGTGCATCTAAAATAGTGCCGCGACCATTGACAATATGCACGCCACTTTTATTCAGCATGTTGTCATAAACGCTTTGCAATCTTTTAATTTCTTTGTCTTTATTGGCAACTAATGTTGGCCAATCAAACGTTGGTTGCGCGCCGACATTCCAGCCAAAACCCGCCCCACCGCTAAAGCTTTCAGAAAACTGCGAAGCATACACATAGAGTTTTTTAGGCACGCAGCCTACATTGACGCAGGTGCCGCCAAAATATAAGTCTTCTACAATCGCCACATTTGCGCCATGCCCCGCCGCCATGCGTGCTGCACGCACGCCGCCTGAGCCGGCGCCTATTACAAATAAATCATAATCGTATTGTGTGGTCGGTTTGTGCTTGTGTTCTATATGGCTAGCCAATTGGTTTCTCTTTTAAATTTGTGACTTGTAATTTTTATAAAAAAAGCGGCGCGCCTTGATACATCTTGCGCACCGCCCATATAACACTTAAAAACAATTAATGCTTATTTTTAATTACTGATTGCTTTTTAAGTGATTTAACATCGTTTCAACGTCGCTCACTTCAAATGGGTCTTCATCATGATTATCCGCTTTGCCAGCTTCGGCAAATAATTGCGTAATTTTATGATTATCCACCAACATGGCATAGCGCCATGAGCGATCGCCAAAACCTAAGTTCTCTTTTTTAACCAACATGCCCATACCACGGGTAAAGTCAGCATTGCCATCTGGCAACATTTTAACGTTTGATACGCCTAAATTTTTACCCCATTGAAACATGGTAAACGCATCGTTAACGCTTAAGCAGTAAATTTCATCTACGCCTAGGGCTTTAAATTCTTCATATTTAGCCTCAAAGCCAGGCAAATGCGTGCTAGAGCAAGTTGGCGTAAAAGCGCCAGGTAATGCCACCACAATTACTTTTTTACCTGCAAAAATATCAGCCGATGTGACATCGTGCCAACGAAATGGATTTTCACCACCAATACTTTCATCACGCACACGGGTTTTAAATACTACATTTGGAACATTTAATACAGCTGCTGTCATTGCTATTTCCTTCTAAAAAATAATAAAAAAAGTTTTGTAAGTTTATAATGGGGGTAACAATCAGATATTCAACACTTCAATTATTACAAGATGCGCATTTAAAGTAAAAAATATTGCGATTACTATGATTTTTTTACTTCAAGGTTTTACTGGTATTTATTTTGATGCTTTATAAACCTAATCAATGCTTGCTTGCAGGCATGCCATTTCTAGTGCGGCGCAGTTTCCTCGAGCATCCGCAAAGTTTAAAAGTGGAGCTTTATTGTTGAGCACGTAATCGCTAAAATGTTCAATCTCTAACGCAAAATGATTTGCTGGGCTTAGCTTTTCTTCACCATTTTCGCCAACATCTGTGCCCCAACTGATGACTGGTACATCTTTATCAAAAGCCCAAACAGTGCGGCATTTTAGCCAACCTTTATCGCCAATTAACTCGTATTCCGATTTTCGGCTACGCTCAAAACTAATATCAAATTGGCCAAATCGTGCGCGGTCTTTGGCATCTCGCCCAAAGTCAAATACACCGCTGGTGACAATATCCGCGCCATGTTGGTTAAGTTTAGCTGTGGCAATACAACTCAACGGCTCACAATGAGGCAAATCTGTTACGTGGTTATTTGAGCCCATGCCCCAGCGCAAAGTGTGAATTGCATAAGGCCCAATATCCCACAACGCGCCACCGCCATCTACCATGCTACGGTTAATGCGGTACATGCGCGCTTCTTTCATTAAAAACGAGAAGCTAGAGCGCACACTTAATATATCGCCAATCACACCGCTTTTTACAATTTCCGCCACGCGCGCATGCTGCGGATGAAAGCGATACATAAAACCTTCCATCACCTTGACGTTGGCTTTATTTGCTGCGCTTTCAATCGCATCAATATCGCTTAATTTTGTTGCCATCGGTTTTTCAATCAGCACATGCTTGCCAGCATTAATGGCTTTAATTGCCCATTCGGCGTGTTCCTCGTTCGCCATCGGGCAATAAATCGCGTCGATATTTTTGTCATTTATTAATAAATCTAAATCATCATAACAAGCAACGTAATCATCGTAATTAGCTGCATATTTTTCAAGCGTCGCCTTCGCAGCACCCGCGCGGCGGCTGGCAATCGCCACCAATTGCGAATTAGTCGCTTCAATAATTGCGGGCAATAAACGCTCGTTCACCCGCGCAGCGCCCAAGATACCCCATTTAAGTTTTCTCATACTTCGCTCCATTTGATACTACAGCCAATACTGGCAATTTGTTCTTTTGGCCCTGCACCAGTTTCTGCCACTAGTTTCATTGCCTTAAATAAATCGCACGTGCTATTGGGCGCGGTTTCTTTGCGACTTTCGTCAAAACGGCCACGGTATTGCAATTTTAAATCTGTATTAAAACCAAAAAAATCTGGCGTGCACACAGCGCCGTAATCTTTGGCAGTTTGTTGGCTAGCATCTAGCAAATATGGAAAAGGAAAATCCATTTCTTTGGCAATAGCTTGCATATGCTCAAAGCTATCCTCTGGATATTCTGTAGCATCGTTGCTCATAATCGCTACCGTATTTACGCCTAACGTTTGCAGCTCGCGCGCATCTGCAATTAAACGTGGCAATATCGCTTTAACATAAGGACAATGGTTGCATATAAACATTACCAGCAGGCCATTTTTGCCTTTGGCTGCGTGTAAGCTGACCATCTGCCCATTCACATTTGGCAGCGCAAAATGCGGTGCTTGCCAGCCAAAATCGCACACAGGTGGGTTGATACTTGCCATACTTAATGCGCTTTCTTATACAAAATAATCATGTTTATGTTACCACTTTCTGCTTTTTTATTTAAACTTGCTACATGAGTAACTTACGATTTTACAGCCCTGAAAAATTACGTGTAGGCGCAACCATAAAATTAAGTGAAAACGCCGCTATTCACGCCACAAAAGTGATGCGATTGAATGTAGGTGACACGCTTAAACTGTTTGATGGTGATGGCTGTGACTACACTTGTGAGTTGCTGAGTGTAAAAAAGAGTGAGGTGCTGGCTAGTATTAAATCCAGCGACACAGTTAATAACGAATCGCAGCTACATATTACCTTGCTGCAAGGCATCTCCAGTGGCGATCGCATGGATTACACTATTCAAAAAGCAGTTGAGCTTGGCGTAAACGAAATTCAGCCACTTGCTACCGAACGCAGCGTGGTGAAACTCTCGTCCGAGCGCGCACAAAAGCGCTTAGAGCATTGGCAAAACGTGGTGATTGCCGCCTGTGAGCAAAGTGGGCGCGCATTTGTGCCAACAGTGCATGCTCCCGTGCAGTTATCAGCATGGCTGGGAGCCACCATGAATTTAAAATCAAGCCATGCGGCTACTGGTGATGCCAAAATACATACTTTAACAAACGATGAAAAAATAGTGCGTATTTTGTTGAACCCAGTTGGCGCAAAGCCATTATCTACGCTGCCAAAAAACACGAAAAATATTCAATTACTCATTGGCGCAGAAGGTGGGTTAAGCCAAGCAGAAATTGATTTAGCGACTGCTCACGGCTTTCAATCTATCGTGCTGGGACCGCGTATTTTGCGCACAGAAACCGCCGCACTGACTGCAATTACAGCCCTACAAACTATTTTAGGTGACTTTTAGATTCATTAAAAAGTCAAATTAACGACAATTAATTTGCACTAATTACAATTATGTTTTAATATTTTGTAATTATTACAATTTATAGTCAGTTCAAAACCATATGTCTCTAGCCAACGCAATTCGTGCAAGGCGTAAATCGCTGAAACTCACGCTACAAACGCTTGCTGAAAAAGTGGGTGCAGATGCAGGCAATTTATCGCGTATTGAGCGCAGCGAATTGGGCATTAACGAAGCCATGCTGCGCAAAGTGGCGGCTGCCCTTGATTGCACGCCAGCTTATTTGTATGCCGCGAGTGAAAATACCTTATTGCCAACTACCAACGCTAGTAATCAGCATGATCTTGTGCCTGAAAATTTTGTGAATTGGTTTCGATCTGCCACGCCTTATATTCATGCGTTTGGTGGCCGCACCTTTGTGATTGCATTTGGTGGCGAGGTGATTAACGACAAACAATTTGCCGCGCTTTCGCACGATTTAAATTTGCTTGCCAGCTTAGAAGTGAGGCTGGTACTGGTGCATGGCGCACGCCCACAAATTGAGCAGCGTTTAAAACGCGCCAAGCTTACGCCTACTTTTCACAATGGTTTGCGTGTTACCGATGACGCGGCG
>JANNWI010000158.1:0-1618 GCA_031414715.1 Methylophilaceae bacterium
GATACATCCAAAAATTTTGGCAGATTTTTTAAAAGAGAATAGTGATTAGTGATGCTGGAAAATCGCTCTACCACATTCCAATCTTTATGAATATATGGCCAAATTAAATTCCCAAAAACACTAGGTTCTTGTTGAAAGATATGCCCATAACCTAGTTGATTGATTTCTTGAGAAAATTTTTGAACTAGAGCCTTATTTTTTTTTGCTTTAAGATAAAGGAATAGCTTGCGAATTAAAGCGCTGATGCTGTTGGCAGGATAAACGTCTGCGCTAACTTTAACAAAATCATTAAAGTTAAGACCACTAGATGGTTTAAGGTCAATTGACATTATCGTTATAGTTGTATATTTACACCACATAATAGACGTTTATTAGCAAGTTGTTAAGTAAGTTTTTTACGCAATAAATAACCGTTCATGAGCCGCATGGATATTGGCTTACAGGGCGCCTATTTATATGTGCTCTGTGGCATAGCTATCATTTTACTGACATGCATGAGCGATTTTTTGTTTAATCTAAATCTTTAGTTTGCTATCGCTAACAATAGTCTGATTTCTAATTAAAGAACGCGCAAATTTAATGCGCTAAATAAGCATGTTTTGGCGCAACAAACATGCTAAAATCAATGTAATAATTGGCTACAATAAAGTCAAGTAAATGTCGTTAAATTGACAACAATTAACACAAACATAAGCAGCAACAATTAGAAAAACAATACGGAAAGTCTCACGGAAATTTACATGGATCAATTCGCTAAAGAAACCCTCCCAATTAGTTTAGAAGATGAGATGCGCCGTAGCTATCTTGATTACGCTATGAGCGTAATTGTTGGCCGTGCGTTGCCTGATGTGCGCGATGGTTTAAAACCTGTACATCGCCGCGTTTTATTTGCCATGCATGAGCTTAGCAACGATTACAACAAGCCGTATAAAAAATCTGCACGTATTGTTGGTGATGTGATTGGTAAATACCACCCACATGGCGACACGGCAGTATACGACACTATTGTGCGGATGGCGCAAGACTTTTCTCTTAGATACATGCTGGTAGATGGCCAAGGTAACTTTGGTTCTGTCGATGGAGACAACGCAGCGGCGATGCGTTATACCGAAATCCGTATGAGCAAAATTGCACATGAGTTACTAGCCGATATTGATAAAGAAACCGTTGATTTTGGCCCTAACTATGACGGCAGTGAAAACGAACCGTTGATTATGCCAGCGCGCATTCCTAATTTGCTGATTAATGGTAGTAGCGGCATTGCGGTAGGCATGGCAACGAATATTCCGCCGCATAACATAAGCGAGGTATTAGATGCCTGTTTTGCGTTATTAAAAGACCCTGAAGTGGGCGTTGAAGAGCTGATTGATTTGGTGCCGGCGCCAGATTTTCCCACCGCAGGTATTATTTACGGCACGGTGGGCGTAAAAGAAGGCTATCGCACTGGCCGTGGCCGCGTGGTAATGCGCGGTCGCACGCATGTGGAAGATATGGAAAAAGGCAGTCGGCAAATGCTGATTGTTGATGAGCTGCCGTATCAGGTGAATAAAAAAACCTTCGTTGAAAAAATTGCCGAGCTAGTCAACGAGAAAAAAATCGAAGGCATTTCTGATTTGCG
>JANNWI010000159.1:0-13582 GCA_031414715.1 Methylophilaceae bacterium
TAGCTTTTTACCAGCTTGCGTGCAATGCGGCCGTTGTAGGGAATAACTAAGGCAGCGAACACCATATAAAGTAAGGTGTCTGCCAGCACCAATTGCAGCACGTTACCGCCAATCAACTTTTGCTCTAAGCCCAAAGCCAAAATAACAAAGCTGAACTCGCCTGCCTGCGCTAACACGATTCCAGTACGTATGCCGACGCCGGTTTCAAAACCAAAGGCGCGCACTTATACCGCAATCACCACTGCCTTATACAATATAAAGCCCGCCAGCAACAACAGCACCCAGCCAATATGTTGCAGCAAATAATTAAAATCGAGCAGCATGCCCACGCTGATAAAAAACAGGCCTAGCAGAATATCGCGAAAAGGCGCAATGTCAGATTCCACTTGGTAACGATAGCGCGTTTCAGAGATCAACATGCCCGCAACAAATGCGCCCAATGCGTACGACAAGCCAGCAACCTTGGTCACCGCTGCTAGCAACAAAGTGATTGTGAGCACGTTTAACACAAATAACTCGCGCGAGCGTTGCCTAGCCACCAAGCTAAACCAAAAGTTGATGATGCCTTTGCCAAACTTAAACAATATAAACAGCAACACAGCAGATTTGATAAAGGACATGCCTAAAGTAGTAGCCAAATCACCTGTTTGTGCACCAAGTGCGGGAATCAGCACCAAAATTGGAATGACAGCTAAATCTTGAAATAGCAAAATGCCGATACTCAAACGGCCATGGCGTGAGTTTAAATCCACACGCTCCATTAACACTTTAGATACGATGGCGGTGGATGACATGGTAAGTGCGCCTCCCACCACAAACGCAGTTGGCAAACTAAAGCCAGCTAGCCAGCTCAACAGCATGGTCACAAACAAAGTAATCAACACTTGCGCGCCACCCAAGCCAAACAAGGTTTTGCGCATGGCATAAAGTTTAGGCAAGCTAAACTCTAAACCGATGCTAAACATTAAAAATACAATACCAAACTCGGCCACATGGCGGCCAGATTCTGTGCTGGGTAATAAGTTAAGCGCAAATGGGCCAAACAGAATGCCCACCAAAAAATAGGCAAGCATGGCAGGCAGGCGCATGGCGCGAAACAGCGCAACCGCCAACACGGAGCTGGTGAGTAGTAGCAAAACACTGGTTAATGAATCAAACATTAGACTCGCTTATACTATTTTTTAATATGAATGAATAAGTTTAGGCAAAAATTATGCCTACTTTTGTTATTTTACCTAAAAACAGCACATTTTTGCTTTATTCATGGCGGTTTCCCTTTTATACTGACTAGATTATGTCACCCACGTTACTACAATCTGACAAACTACATGCACCCAAAGCTGAAACTTTGGCCTTGGCGCGCAATGTGCTGAATATTGAAGCGCACGAAATCAGTGCGCTTGCAGCCAGATTAGATACCAATTTTGAAGCCGCCGTGCAGCTGATTTTAAATTGCAAAGGCCGAGTGGTTGTCAGTGGAATGGGTAAGTCTGGCCATGTCGGCGGTAAAATTGCCGCCACCTTGGCCAGCACAGGCACACCTGCGTTTTTTATGCATCCTGCTGAAGCCAGCCACGGTGACCTCGGCATGATTACGGCAGGCGATGTGGTGATTGCACTTTCTAATTCGGGTGAGAGCGATGAGCTACTCAATATTGTGCCCACAATAAAGCGTCTCGGCGCAAAAATTATCAGTATCACCGGCGCTAAAAATTCGACATTAGCCAAAGAATCTGATGTGCATTTAAGCGCAGAGGTATCGCAAGAAGCTTGTCCTTTAGGTTTATCGCCGACTGCCAGCACAACGGCAGCGCTGGCTTTGGGCGATGCATTAGCTGTATGTGTGTTAAACCTGCGCGATTTTACTGCAGAAGATTTTGCCCGCAGCCACCCAGGTGGCAAGCTTGGCAGGCGCTTATTAATTAGAGTCAAAGACGTAATGCGCACTGGTAGCGCGATTCCTAGTGTGAAAGATGGCGAGTTACTGTCAGCTGCGCTAACCGAAATGACCAAAAAAGGACTAGGTTTAACCGCAATTATTAACGAGAATAAACAACCCGTAGGCGTATTTACCGATGGTGATTTACGTCGCACGTTTGCCAAAGGCATTTTTACAAATACTGTCAAAATAAATGAAGTGATGCACGCCAATCCCAACACGATTCATGCCAACGAATTAGCGGTTGAAGCAGTAGAAATGATGGAGCAGAAAAAAATCAATGGTTTGCTGGTAATAGATGACGCGGGCAAACTGGTGGGCGCATTTAATATGCACGATTTACTTAAAGCGAAAGTAGTGTGATGAGCAATGTTGATTTAGTGTTTTCGGCAGACGTACTAGCCCGCGCCAAAGCCATTAAATTGGTGATTTTTGATGTAGATGGCGTAATGACGGATGGAGGCCTAACCATAGGCGATGATGGCCAAGAATACAAAACCTTTAACACGCAAGATGGCTTGGGCATGAAGTTACTCAAGGCTTCTGGCGTGCAAATGGCGATTATCACTGGGCGTACTTCAAATGTGGTTAAACAACGCTCTGAAAGCACAGGTGTGGCACATTTTTACCAAGGGGTTGACGATAAATTAGTGGCGTTTAACGATTTAATCGCCAAACTGAATATGTTACCTGGGCAAACTGCATTTATGGGTGATGACGTGGTAGATATGCCGCCGATGTTGCGCTGTGGACTAGCGGTTAGTGTGCCTGCGGCGCCTGAATCTGTTAAACAGCGCGCGCATTATGTCACCACAAAACAAGGTGGTCACGGTGCTGTAAGAGAGTTATGCGAGCTGATTATGCAAGCGCAGGGTACATTGGAGGCGCAGTTAGCGCCGTATTTTGAAATAGAGGCGCAAAAAGTGCCGTTAAATAAATAAGCGCGTATGGCGCTATTTTTTAAGTCATTTGAATAAGTATGTTAACGCGCTCTGCCATATTTTTTCCGCTGGTACTGGCTACTTTACTAGCGTTAGTAACATTTTGGATTAATTTGACTGTAGAAGAACAAGGCCCAAAAATTGATGGTAGCAATCGACATGACCCAGATTACACAATGAATAATTTTGTGACGACACAAACCGATGCGACAGGAAAATTGCGCTATGTGCTGGCCGCAGCCGAGATGTTGCATTACCCTGACGATGACAGCACGGTGCTGCAACGTCCACGCTATACGCAGTTCACTATCAATAAGCCTTACACGCAAATTGAGGCGTTGCGCGGCTATGTATCTAGCAACGGTGAAGAGATAGAACTGGTAGACAACGTAAAAGTGGTGCGGCAAGCGTTTGAGGGCAAAGGTGAAATGCAAGTACTAACCGAAAAATTAGTGATTTTACCAAACAAAGAACTTGCCACCACTAATAGCGCAGTATTGATTAAACAAGCGCCTAAAACAGTAATACGCGCCAAAGGCATGGTATTTGATAAAAAAAACCAAACCATCAAATTATTTAATCGGGTGAAAGTACATTACGAGCGGCCTGCGCCTTTACCGACAAAATCAAGCAAACTAGTGGCCAATAAAACTAAATTAAATAGCAGCAAAACATTAACCCTAAAAGCAGTGCCTGCCAGTAAGAAAGTACGAAATATAAAATGAAAAAACTAATTGTGGTATTGATAGGACTTTGCACTAGTCTGCAAGCCTTTGCAGAAGCGGCTGACCGCGATAAACCCATTGAATTAGAAGCTGACACAGTAACGGTAAACGATGCAAAAAAAACCAGCACTTACACAGGTACAGTGATATTAACGCAAGGCACGCTGATTATTCACGCAGATAAATTAGTGGTGCGAGAGGATAAAGAGGGTTTTCAGCACAGCACATCGACTGGCAACCCAACCACATTTAAGCAAAAACGTGAGGGCAAAAACGAGTATATGGAAGGCAGTGCGCAACGCATTGAATACGATGGCCGCATGGATAAAGTGCAGCTTTACACCAAAGCTTGGGTAAAGCGTGGCGAAGATATTGTATATGGCGATTATATTAGCTATGACGCCAATGCTGAATATGCTGAAGTGATTGGCGGCACCAAGTCAGAAAGCAACCCTGGCAGCGGTCGCGTAAAAGCCATTATTCAGCCAAAAAATAAACCTGCTGTGGCACCTAAAGCTGTTAGCCCACAGTCAGATGCACCAAGCGGTGCCGCACCTAGTGTGACCAAAAATTTAAGGTTCAGCAATAGACTTGAAACGTCAGAAAAAACTGAGTAATGTAAATGAGCGAACTCATTGTCGAGAATCTGCGAAAGTCCTACAAATCGCGCACAGTGGTGCATGATATTTCGCTGCAAATAAACAGTGGCGAGGTGGTTGGTTTGCTTGGCCCCAACGGTGCGGGTAAAACCACCAGTTTTTATATGATGGTGGGCTTGGTGCCGTTAGACGCTGGGCGTATTTTGCTTAATGGCAAAGATTTAAGCCGTTTGCCGATACATAGTCGTGCGCGCATGGGCTTGGCCTATTTGCCACAGGAGCCGTCTATTTTTCGTAAACTGACGGTTGAAGAAAATATACTGGCGGTGCTTGAGCTGCAAGATTTATCTGAAGAAGCCATGAATGCACAGCTAGAATCGTTGCTGCAAGAGCTGCATATTGTGCATATTCGTAACAGCCAAGCAGTCAGTTTATCGGGCGGTGAGCGCCGCCGTGTGGAGATTGCGCGCTGTTTGGCGACCAACCCCAGCTTTATTTTGTTGGATGAGCCGTTTGCAGGTATCGACCCGATTGCAGTGTTAGATATTCAAAAAATTATTCGTTTTTTAAGCAGTAAAAATATTGGTATATTAATTACTGATCACAATGTGCGCGAAACATTGGGCATATGTGATAAAGCTTATATTGTGAACGATGGCACCGTGTTTGCGTCTGGCAAGCCAGCCGATATTGTCAATAACGAAGCGGTGCGCGAAGTGTATTTGGGTAGAGATTTTAGGCTATAAACTAATCTCATGAAGCAAAATTTACAACTTAGAATCTCGCAAAACCTAGCGCTTACACCGCAACTGCAGCAATCTATTCGCCTGTTGCAATTATCCTCGCTAGAACTAGACCAAGAATTAGAAACTATTTTGCAAGATAACCCGCTGCTTGAGCTAGTGGATGGCGATACGCCTGATAGTGGCGGTGATGAAGGTGGTCTGCAAGAACAGATAAATGGTGCTGATCACGACCCAATCACCGCTGATGGCGAACAATCGAACCAAAATGATGATTTTGAAATGGATGCGTTTAGCAATGTAGATTACCAAGAAAGTACAAACACCGCAGCCGAAACCCACGAAGAAAAGCCACTAGAAGCCAAAGAAGACTTTTCTGCCACCGATTTTGATGAAAATTATGATGAATACGGTAGTGCCAGTAATTGGGATGAAGGCAGCCGCCAAAACAATAGCGACGACGACGATAACGATTATAGCCGCCAAGAGGTTGTTTCTGAAAGCTTGCGCAATCACTTGCTGAATCAGCTTAAGCTGATGCCGCTGTCTGAGCGTGACCAAAATTTATTGTTGCTACTAATAGATAGCATTAATGACGATGGTTATTTAGAAACCACGCTAGAGGAATTAGTTGAAGAACTGCCGTTAGAGCTAGAAATTGAGCTAGTGGAATTGCAAACTGCGCTTAAGCTTATTCATAGTTTAGACCCCGTGGGTATAGGCGCCACCAATTTGCAAGAATGTATTTTGTTGCAACTGAATTTGCTGCCTGCCAATACTGCCTACTTAGAAACCGCAAAAAAAATTGTTAGTCAGCATTTGGCAGTATTAGCTAATAAAGATTTTGTAAAATTACGCAAGCTACTTAATTGTGATGAAACCGCACTAAAAGGCGCGCAGACTTTAATTAAGCAACAAAATCCGCGCCCTGGCAGCGATTATGCGCAACTAGATCGCGACCATTTTATACAGCACGAGGTGCTGATTAAAAAAGTAAAAGGCATTTGGATAGCCACCTTAAACGACGGCGTGGTGCCTAAGCTGCGCATTAACCAACTATACGCCGATATTTTAAAACGTAACCGCGAAAACTCTAGCCAATATTTGCAAACGCAAATGCAAGAAGCGCGCTGGATGATTAAAAATATCCAACAGCGTTTTTCTACTATTTTGCGGGTTAGCCAAGCCATTGTAGACCGCCAACGTAACTTTTTTGAGCACGGCGAAATTGCCATGCGGCCGTTGGTTTTACGTGAGATTGCCGAAGAGCTTGAGCTACATGAATCGACTATTTCTAGAGTGACCACACATAAATACATGCTTACCCCGCGCGGCGTGTTCGAGCTAAAATACTTTTTTGGCAGCCACGTGTCAACCGATGCAGGTGGTGAATGCTCAGCCACTGCCATTCGTGCGCTGATTAAACAAATGGTGGCGGAAGAAAATATTAAAAAGCCATTATCTGACAGCCAATTTAGCGAAATTTTATCTAAACAAGGCATTGTGGTTGCGCGCCGCACCATAGCCAAATATCGTGAATCGCTGAATATTCCACCTGCCAATTTACGCAAATCTTTATAGTTTAGTCATTATTTAATTAAAAGCATTTATAAAACATTCAATAGGCATGCCTGCAAGCCAGTATCCATGCGGCCTACAGGGCAGTTATTTTCTCTCGCAATCGTTACCTAAGAAAATATTTTAATATTTTATACAAATAGCCCACTTGGCTAGTTGCACTGCGTTGCCAAAAGAGTACACTAAAATTGTTTAGAAGGTTTTAGTTGATTAACCTATTTGGGCAAAAAACCTTTTGAACAAATTTCAATAAGGAGCAAGTTATGAATTTACAGTTAACAGGGCATCACTTAGAAATTACTCCTGCAATGCGCGACTATGTGCAAAGCAAACTAATCAGAATACGTAATCACTTTGATCATGTGATAGACGTAAAAGTTACCATGAGTGTAGAAAAGCTCGCCCAAAAGGTAGAGGCTACATTACACGTGCCAGGCAACGATTTACATGCCGAGTGCATCGACGAAAATATGTATAGCGCGATTGATATGCTGACGGACAAATTGAACCGCCAAGTATTGAAACACAAAGAAAAGCAAGGCAACCACCACAAAACGAATGGTGCGGTGAAACATCAAAATATAGAAGATCATCAAAATATTGAGCAACCATCTGTTAACTAACTTTCACGGCTACAATCTATGGCTAAAATAGACGTAGCCAAACTTTTCAAAGAAACCCGCCTCAAGCTTAAACTCAACTGGGTTGCAGGGCTTGATGGCGGTCATAACCAACTGAATTCTCAGCAAGTTACTAAGCCATCACTGGCCTTAATTGGCCACCTAAACTTTGTGCACCCTAATCGTGTGCAAGTGTTGGGCTGTGCCGAGATGGATTATTTGCGGTCTCTAAGCATTATTGCCATGCAGCAAGCCATTACTAATTTGTACTCTACCGATTTAGCTGCAGTCGTCGTCGCCAATGGTGAAAAACCGCCTAAAGAATTAATGGCTGCCGCCAATAGCTTTAACACCCCATTATTTACATCACCCATACAAAGTCCGCAATTAATGGACGTGTTAAGCCATTATTTGCAACAGGCAATGGCCGAAACCACCAGCTTGCATGGCGTGTTTATTGAGGTGCAGGGCTTTGGCGTGCTGATTAAAGGCAACGCGGCCATTGGTAAAAGTGAGTTAGCTTTAGAATTAATCACACGCGGCCACCGTTTAATTGCCGATGATATTGTTGATTTTTATCGCATCTCGCCAGAACGCATTGAGGGACGCTGCCCTGCCCTATTACAAGATTTTTTAGAGGTGCGCGGCTTAGGCATATTGAATATTCGTGCGCTATTTGGCGATAATTCAGTTAAACCCACTAAACCACTGGATTTGATTATTCAGCTAGAATTAGCCGATTTACTAAAACCGCAAGATTTGGATAGACTCAGTGTAAAAATGCAGCGTGAAAGTATATTAGATGTACCCATTTGCAAAGTGGTCATCCCCATTGCTGCAGGTCGCAATATTGCGGTATTGGTAGAAGTGGCCGTGCGCAATCATATTTTGTTATTGCGCGGCGTGAACGCAACGCAACAATTTTCTAAACGCCAAAAACAAATGATGCAAAAACAAAGTAAACACACTATATTAGATAAACCAGTATTAATTAAACCCGTATCCGTTAAACATGCTTTAGAAAAATCCAAACAAATTAAAAATAGAAATTAAAAAGGCCTAGATTTTGCAACTCATTATTATCACTGGCCTTTCTGGCTCTGGCAAAAGTATTGCGTTGCGCGTGCTAGAAGATAGCGGCTATTACTGTATTGATAACCTGCCTGCCACGCTGTTACCGCAAATTTCGCATCACTTAGAGTCAGTACACCAACATAAAGTCGCGATAAGTATTGATAGCCGCAGTGCCGCGCTAGAAGCCTTGCCTAACGCAGTGGAAATGCTTAAAAATAGCGATAATTCAGTTGAGGTGCTATTTTTAGAGTCTTCAGTAGAAACCTTGGTCAAACGCTTTTCTGAAACACGGCGCAAACACCCATTAAGCAATGCCAACACCACTCTGGCTGAAAGTATTTTACACGAACGCGAACTGCTAGCAGGTTTAGCCAGCATAGGCCATCATATAGATACCAGTAATTTAAGCGCCAATACGTTGCGCAGCTATATTCGTGAGTTGATTTTGAAAACTGATGAGTCAGCTAAAGGCAATGGATTAGTATTGCTGTTTACCTCGTTTGGTTTTAAAAATGGCATTCCACTTGATGCTGATTTTGTATTTGATGTGCGCAGCTTGCTCAACCCGCATTACGACCCCATGTTAAAGCCATTGACAGGTAAAGATGCGCCTGTGCAGGCATTCTTACAAAAAGAGCCGAATGTAAACATCATGCTGGCAGATATTCAAGGTTACATAGAAAAATGGCTACCCAGCTTTATTGCCGATAACCGCAGTTATTTGACTGTCGCTATTGGCTGCACTGGCGGCCAACATCGGTCGGTATATTTTGTAGAGCAGCTAAGCCATTATTTTACGAATAATCATTTTAAGTCACAAAAACAACAGATTATGATTCGTCACCGTGAGCTTGATGAATAAATTATTTGAATCGAAACAAGTTGAGTGATAACAAATTGAATTAAAAGGTAGGCAACATGATAGGTATTTTAATTATTGCGCATGGCAGCTTGGGTGAAAGCCTGATTCATTGCGTGAGTCACGTATTAGGCAAAACACCGCCGCAATTGAGTTATTTTGCGGTAGGCACCGATATTGATCCCGCCGATTTACTGCCGCAAGCCAAACAACTGGTAGAAAAACTAAACACAGGCACGGGCGTGATTGTGCTATCCGATATATATGGTGCAACACCATGCAATTTAGTCACCAAATTACTAGCGCCCAGCCATGTAGAGGGCATAGCGGGCGTGAATTTACCCATGTTAGTACGCGTATTAAATTATCGCGATAAACCACTTAAAACTTGTGTCGATAAAGCCATTAGTGGTGGCCGCGATGGCGTCGTGCATTTTACTAAAACTGGCTGCGACCATAACGATAAGGCCGCGTAATGATTAAACTAGACATAGAAATTATCAACAAACTTGGCCTGCATGCGCGTGCCAGCAGCAAACTCACGCAAACGGCCAGCCAATTTGCCAGTGAAATCTGGATAGAAAAAAATGGCCGCAAAGTCAATGCCAAAAGCATTATGGGCGTGATGATGCTGGCCGCAGGCAAAGGCAGCTTTATTAGTTTAGAGGCCAATGGCACAGATGAAGCTGAGGCCATGGCAGCGCTGCAAGCCTTAATTAACGATTACTTTGGCGAGGGTGAGTAGTTTGTTACCACAGCATATGCACAAACATACACAATCCAGCTTTAGCATGCATGGCATTGGTGTTTCTAGCGGTATTGCCATTGGTCGCGCACATTTGGTCTCAAACGCGCTGCTTGAGGTAGTGCATTTTCAACTACCGCAACACCTGATTGATGACGAAATTAAACGCTTTGAAAATGCCATTTATACCGTAAAAAAAGATTTAGAAGTCATTCGTCATTCACTCTCAAAAAATGCCCCTGCTGAATTAAGCGCATTTATTGGCACGCACTTAATGATGCTGGCCGACAAATCTTTATCTGAAATACCTAAAGAGATTATCCGCAGAGAGCAATGCAATGCTGAGTGGGCGATTAAACAGCAAATGGATGATATTGTGGCGCAATTTGACGCAATTGAAGACGCCTACTTGCGTGAGCGTCAACATGATGTTGTACAAGTGGTAGAAAGGGTAATTAAAGTACTGCTGGGTCATCCTGCGCCAAGCCAAACTAAAGATAAACAAACAGTTAAGCAAGATGAAAATGCCATTATATTAGTCGCGCATGACATTTCACCCGCCGATGCCATTCAGTTTAAACAGCACAACTTTGCTGCCTTTATCACTGATGTAGGCGGTATCACCTCGCACACCGCCATTTTAGCGCGTAGCTTGAATATCCCTTCCATTGTTGCCTTACAACGTGCACGCGATTTAATTAGCGATGGCGAGTTGATTATTGTGGATGGCAGCTTAGGCGTTGTGATTGTCAACCCATCGGCAGAAATTTTGGCCGAATATAAGCTGCGCCAAGAGCAATTTGAGCTGGAGCAACAAAAACTAAAACGCATTAAGTCCACCAAGGCTATCACCATGTGTGGCACAGCAATTGAGCTGCAAGCCAATATTGAGGTGCCAGAAGATGTGGTTGCAGTAAAAGCTTCTGGCGCGACAGGCATTGGCTTATATCGCACCGAGTTTTTGTTTATGAATAAGCGCGAAATGCCTGACGAGGAAGAGCAATTTCAGGCCTACAAGCAAGTAGCAGAGGCCATGCATGACATGCCAGTCACCATTCGCACACTAGACCTTGGTGCAGATAAACAAATGAACCCAGACGCTGTATCTGAGTGTGCTAACCCTGCTTTAGGTTTGCGTGCTGTGCGGCTATGTTTATCTGAGCCACAAATTTTTCATACGCAATTGCGTGCGCTGTTACGCGCCTCGCATTTTGGTAATATTAAAATTCTCATCCCCATGCTTTCTAATTTAAGCGAGCTGCGCCAGACCAAATTATTGCTTGAGCGCGCAAAATTAAGTCTTCGTAAACAGAATATTCCATTTAACGAAAACATTACTCTAGGTGGCATGATAGAAGTGCCTGCCGCTGCGATTAATGCCGAGGCGTTTGCAAAAGAGTTAGATTTTTTATCCATTGGCACCAATGATTTAATACAATACACACTGGCGATTGACCGTACCGATGACGCGGTGGCGCATTTGTATAACCCGCTGCACCCATCAGTATTAAAGCTGATTTCCATGACCATTAAAGCGGGTGCAAAATTAGGTAAAACTGTCGCTGTGTGTGGTGAAATGGCAGGTGACGCTAAGCTCACAAAATTATTAATTGGCATGGGTTTGCGCCAACTTTCTATGCACCCTTCTAACGTACTTAATGTAAAACAACAAATTTTACGCAGTCAAATGGTCACACTCAATAGTAATGCGCGTAAAGTACTAAGCCTCACCGATTTAGAAAAAATTGAACCTCTTGTTGCTAAATTTAATCAATCATGATGTGTAATCATGTATTCACCATAAACATGTATTCATCATAAAAAGGAACCGCCATGGCCAACAAAATAGAAGGTGAAGTGAAAAGCGATATTGCAAAACCGAGTAATATTGAAACACACAGTGATATTGCAACGCCCAGTAGTGATGACAAAAATATTGCCGCCATTACCCATTTGGGCGGCACCGTGTTTTCGTTTATTCCAGGGCTTATTGTATGGGTTCTAAAAAAAGACGACAGCGCTTACTTAAACGACCAAGCCAAAGAAGCGCTCAATTTTCAAATTACCATCGCACTAGCCATGTTTGTATCTAGCATATTAGTTTGGCTTTTAATTGGTTTTATCTTAATTCCTGTAGTGTGGATTCTTAATATTGTATTTTGTATTATTGCCGCCATTGCTAGTAGTAAGGGTGAGCTTTATCGTTACCCTTTATGTTTAAGACTAATCAATTAAGCGCTCATTACTGATTAATCAACTATTCTAGAAAGAAATCCTGTGTCAAATCCATTATTGCATTTTGAAGGCCTACCCAAATTTAACGAGGTTAAACCAGAACACGTTTCCCCTGCTTTAGATAAGCTTTTAAGTGAAGGTAAAATAATAATTGATGCGCTGGCAACCAATAGGGACGCGCCTACCTGGCAAGGCTTTGCGGTTAAATTAGAAGATTTAGACGAAGAAATATCGCGCGCTTGGAGCCAGGTAGGTCACTTAAACGCAGTAGTCAATAGCCCAGAATTGCGCGAAGCATATAATACTAATTTAGCGAAGTTAACCGATTTTTATAGTGACTTAGCGCAAGATGAGCGACTTTACGCGAAATATAAAGCCATTCAAACCAGCGCAGAATTTAAAAATTTAAACTCAGCCCAACAAAAAATTATCAACAACGAAGTACGCGATTTTAAATTGGGCGGTGCAGAGCTGGCCCCTGCTGACAAAAAACGCTTTAAAGCCATCAGCGAAGAACTGTCTAAGTTATCCAGTAAGTTTGAAGAAAACATGTTGGATACCACCAATGAATATGCATTGTTTGAAACGGATGAAGGCAAATTAACTGGTATTCCAGAGGATGTATTGCAAGCGGCAAAATTGGCGGCTGAGACAGATGGTAAAGTAGGTTACAAATTCACGCTACATTTTCCTAGCTACTTACCCGCACTGCAATACGCCGATAATCGTGACTTGCGTGAAACCTTATATCGCGCTTACGCCACGCGCGCGAGTGAATTTGGTAAGCCAGAGTTTGATAACACGCCAATTATTACGCAGCTGCTTAAGTTGAAACTTGAAGAAGCCAAATTACTGGGCTTTAATAACTTTGCCGAGCTATCTTTAGCCACAAAAATGGCCGACACACCGAAACAAGTGATTGAATTTTTGCAAAACCTAGCCAGCAAAGCCAAGCCTTATGCCGAGCGCGACATGACAGAATTGACCGATTATGCAGCAAAATTGGGCATTAACGACATGCAGGCTTGGGATGTTTCTTATGTTTCAGAAAAATTGCGCGAAGATAAATATGCGTTTTCAGACCTAGAAGTCAAACAATACTTTCCAGAAGCTAAAGTGATGGCGGGTTTATTTAAAGTGATCGAGACTATTTTTGGTGTATTTGTACAAAAAACAGATTCACCCACTTGGCACGAAAATGCACATTTTTATAGTATTACACGCCCAAACGGCGAGCTTGTAGGCCAATTTTATTTAGATCTTTACGCTCGCAACAACAAACGTGGCGGTGCGTGGATGGATGAGGCGATTACGCGCCGCGTGGTGGATGGCAAACTGACCACACCAGTGGCTTACCTTACTTGCAACTTCTCTGCGCCTGTTGGCAGTAAACCTGCACTATTCACGCACGACGAAGTGATTACGCTGTTTCACGAGTTTGGCCACGGCTTACATCACATGCTGACCGAGGTAAACGATTACAGTGTTTCTGGCATTAAAGGGGTGGAGTGGGATGCGGTAGAG
>JANNWI010000160.1:0-14538 GCA_031414715.1 Methylophilaceae bacterium
AAAAGCCAACAATTTGCCATGCAAAATATTACTGTCATTGAGCATGATGCCAATAAACACCAGGCACTTGAGCGAGATTTAGGTATCAATGCAACAGATGACTTAAGGCAGATTCAATCGTGCGATGTCATTGTGTTGGCAGTAAAGCCGCAACAATTGCCAGGCCTAGCCAAAACACTGGCGCCTTTACTCAGTAAGCAGCTTGTTATTTCAATTGCTGCAGGTATTCGGTTGGCCGATTTATCGCGCTGGTTAGGCAATTACAGCACCATTGTTCGCGCCATGCCCAACACGCCAGCGCAAATTCAAAAAGGCATTACTGGCTTGTATGCCATGCCCAGTGTAACGCCAGCACAAATTGCACTGGCTGACCAAGCACTTGGTGCTGCGGGCGCTACGATTTGGTTAGATAGCGAAGAAAAACTAGACGCAGTAACCGCCATTTCTGGCAGCGGTCCCGCATATGTGTTTTATTTTATAGAGGCATTGCAAGCTGCGGCGCTTGAATTAGGTTTAAACGAGGCGCAAGCCAAGCAACTGAGCATTGCCACTTTTAAAGGTGCAAGTTTACTGGCAGATGCCAGCGCAACGCCAATTGCAACACTTAGGCAACAAGTTACCTCAAAAGGCGGCACAACAGAACAGGGTTTATTTAGTTTAGAAAATTCACAAGTGAAGCAAGCCATTATTTTAGCCGCACAAAAAGCTTGTGAGCGCGCCAAAACACTGGGATTAGAATTAGGGCGCGACGAGCAAGAAAAAATCTAATAGGGAATATTTTTAATATGTTATCCACCGCACTCAACTTTTTACTCAACACCATTTTCAACATGCTCACCCTGTTGTTTTTGTTGCGTTTTTTTCTGCAATTATTTAAGGCACCTTTTAATAATCCGCTCACTTACATGGTGGTATCGCTCACTGACTTTGCGGTAAAGCCAGCGCGCAGAATCATTCCAAGCTGGGGCAAGATTGATTTGTCGACTTTGGGTTTAGCTTTAGCGACACAGCTTTTATTGCAATTTTTCTTGCTATGGTTGCGCGATTTACCAATCAGTTTAGTAGGAAATGCAATTTGGATTAGCCTAATAGGCACGAGCCTGCTGGGCGTTTTTCGTACTGCGTTAGATGTATTTTTTTATGCGATTTTACTACAAGTGATTTTAAGCTGGGTTAACCCTCAGTCGCCTATTTCTGGCGCATTAAATAACTTAACCAAGCCTATTTTAGCCCCTATACAACGTATTTTACCCACCGCCAGTGGGTTAGATTTTTCGCCTGTGGTGGCGCTAATTTTGATACAAATGCTCAACGTTTCGGTTATCAGAACGCTAGAACAACAGCTGTTGAGCCTATATTAAACGCAACACCTTCTTTATAATTGTTCAAATAATTTACACACTAACACTAATAATAAGCCTATATGACAGATACCGTTACCAGCAATAGCCTTGCATCTAAAGTTAATGAATACCAAACTTGGCGCAGTAACTTAATACAAATTATCAGCGACTATCGCGATTGGTTGGCAGCCAGTACGCAATCTGACGCTCTGCAAGAGCTACGATTATATGATGTCATAGAGATGTTAAAGCGAGACCAATTGGTCATGGCATTTTTGGCTGAGTTCTCGCGTGGCAAAACTGAAATGATTAATGCCCTGTTTTTCTCTGATTTTAATCAACGCTTACTTCCAAGCGAGCCCGGGCGTACTACTATGTGCCCAACAGAAATTTTTTGGGATGCGCGCGAAGAACCTTGTATTAAGTTATTGCCTATTGGTACACGTTTAAGCGATGACACGCTTACCTACCTTAAAACCACTCCCAACGCGTGGACAAAGTTTAGGTTAAATATAGACGACCCTGAAAGCATGAAAGAAACACTACGTAAACTGATCGACCAAAAAGAGGTAACGCAAGGCGAGGCAGAAGAGCTAGGTTTATTTAATGCACAAGATGTCAGCATGATTAATGAGCTAGAAACACAAGGCTTGTTAAAAATACCGGTGTGGCGGCATGCCATTATTAACTACCCGCATCCACTGCTAAAAAGTGGTTTAGTGGTGCTTGATACGCCAGGCTTAAATACACTGGGAGCCGAGCCTGAATTAACGCTCAATATCATCCCAAATGCGCATGCAATTCTTTTTCTAACCGCAGTGGATACTGGCATTACGCAATCGGATATGCAGATTTGGAACGACTATATTAAAGGCCGTGCCAAATATAAATTAGCTTTGCTAAATAAAATTGATATGCTGTGGGATGATTTGAAGCCTAAGCAAGACGTAATCAACGAGATTGACAAGCAAATCAACATGACAGCGCACCAGCTAGGTATTGCGCCAGAAAGTGTATTTGCGATTTCTGCCCAAAAAGCGTTAGTGGCCAAAATTAAAAAAAATCATACCCTATTACAACAAAGTGGCATGCTGGCCCTAGAGGCCACTTTAGGCAATCAAATTGTACAGGCCAAACATGAGATTTTAGGCAGAACAGTGGCCAGTGAATGCAGCATGATGATTAAAAATTCACGCAAACTGGTGCAACATCGTTTACTAAGCCTGCGCGAGCAAGTGTTAGAACTGCGTAGTTTACGTGGACATAAATCTGACGCAACGAAATTAAGCTTGAATAAAGTCATGGCTGATAAAAAACGCTATGAAGCCTCTGTGCCAACCTTTAACCATGCCAGCGACAAAATTACCCATATTGGCAAACGTTTGTTACGTCATTTAAGTGTCGGTTATTTAGATAGCGTATTAGCGACTAGTCGCCAAGAAATAGGCGATAGTTGGACAACTGTTGGCCTAAATCAAGGCATGCGCAACCTGATGAAGCAGGCCAACGGACTGGCCAGTAACGTCACCAAAGAAAGCAAAGATATTAAAAAACTGGCTGATAATATTTATCATGTTTTTCAAACCAAACATGGCTTCGATGTATTTGAACCACCCTTATTGGATATTTCAAACTTTTTGAATAATATGCAGGCTTTAGAAAAAATCACCAATGATTTTTGTAGCGATCCAGTGAACTTGCTCACAGAAAAACATTTTTTAATCCGCAAGTTCTTTTTGGGCTTGGGTACGCAAACGCAGAAAATATTTCAACAAGCGGAAAAAGACTGCGAGCATTGGATGGAAGACGTGCTTGGTATTTTAAATACACAAATGAATGAGCATAAAAATAATTTAGATCAACGCACTAAAAACTTGACTGAGGCTACAGAAAGCGCCGAAGCACTTGATGCGCAACTGGCTGTTGTTGAGCGCGAGTACGCTGTCGTATCGAAAGAAAGTCAAGTGCTTGATACGATGCTATTGCAACTGATTAAAGCAGTAAAGCCTGCGGTAAAAGCCAAAGCTGAAGGCCAATTGGAAGCAGTTTTAGACAAGGCCATTCAGCTGCCCGACATGCCATTTTTAAATGTAACCTAACCATTAAACACATTAATAAAAAATTTGTCATAAAACAGGTTATGCCACTTTTTTTTATTAACGTGTACTAACGCATATCAAATCCACACAATGTCGAATGCCTCACGTGCATATTGGCTATCTGGCTGTAGCGTGACGCGCTTATTAATAAAATCAGATAAATTTGCTAGACTTTGCGCTTCTTCATCTTGCAATAAATCAATCACCGCAACAGAGGCAATAATCTTAAATTCCTTAGCATTAAATTGTTTCGACTCACGCAGCAGTTCACGCATAATTTCATAACATATTGTCTGCGCAGTTTTATGTTCGCCACGCCCATCGCACACTTCGCATTGCTCACAAAGCAAATGTGCAAGACTTTCACGCGTACGTTTACGCGTCATTTCTACCAAGCCTAGCGAGGTAAAGCCGTTAATGCCAGTGCGCGCACGGTCTAACTCGACGGCTTTTTTTAGCTCATCCAACACGGTTTCGCGCTGTGCATCGGTGTCCATATCAATAAAATCAATGATGATGATACCGCCTAAATTACGCAGCCTTAATTGCCGTGCGATACATTGCGCAGCCTCTAAATTGGTTTTAAAAATGGTGTCGGATAAATTTTTTCCACTGACAAAACTGCCTGTATTTACGTCAATTGTGGTTAGGGCTTCGGTTTGGTCAAAAATTAAATAACCGCCAGAAGTTAGTTCTACCTTCCTAGACAAAGCACGTTCGATTTCTTTTTCTATATTGTAAAAATCGAAAATTGGCCGCTCTCCTTGATAATGATAAAGCGGCTTGACCGCTTTGGCCACATACAACTCGGCAAACTCTTTTAACTGTTCATAGGTGGCTTTAGAATCCACACGTATGCTAACAGTGTCATCATTCACCACGTCGCGTAACATGCGGCGCGGCAAGCTTAAATCATAAAAAACTAAAGATTTTTCATCGGCATGCTGACTGTCTAATTGAATTTTTCCCCACACTTTTTGCAGGTAATCAATATCATTCAGCAGCTCTGCATCTGTCGCGGTTTCACTCATAGTGCGAATAATAAAACCGCCATTTCTTTCTTCTGGCAATAACCCAATAAGGCGATTACGTAGCATTTCACGCTCTTCTTCGTCTTCAATCCGTTGTGATACGCCAATGTGGTCTTGATGCGGCAAAAATACTAAAAAGCGCCCTGCTATACTTATTTCCGTCGTCAGCCGCGCGCCTTTGGTACCAATTGGCTCTTTGATTACTTGCACAATAATCGATTGGCCTTCAAACAACACCTCTTGAATTGGCCGCTCAGTTTGTGGCTCGCCGTCAATATGGCATTCTTTAATATCTGCCGCATGCAAAAATGCAGCGCGCTGCAAGCCAATTTCGACAAAAGCCGATTGCATGCCTGGCAATACGCGACATACTTTGCCGCGATAAACATTGCCAATAATGCCAAGCGATGAGCTACGTTCTATATGTAACTCTTGCGCAACGCCCTTCTCTAGCACGGCTACCCGTGTTTCTTGTGGCGTTACATTAATTAATATTTCTTGTCCCAAATAGTTAACCCATTCTTTCTGATAGCTAATTTTTAGTGCTGATTTTTTTCAAAAGCAAGCTTGTTTCATAAAGTGGCAAACCCATCACGCCAGTATAGCTGCCTTTAATTTTTTTTATCCAGCAACCAGCTAAGCCTTGTATGGCATAGCTGCCAGCTTTATCTTTGTGCTCACCGCTTGCAATGTATTCTCTAATCATAGCATCGCTTAGTGCCATCATCTCAACTTGTGTGGTGTTTAATGCAACCTCAAGCTGGCCGTTAAATACCACTGCTATGGCAGTGTGCACTTGATGCGTGCTATTTGATAACATTTTCAGCATATTACAGGCTTCAGCATCAGATTCGGGTTTGCCGAAAATTGTTTGCGAAAGCGCCACTGTTGTATCGGCAGCTAAAATGGGTAAGTTTGCGTATTTGCCGTTTAACTTATTCAACACTGTTATGGCTTTTTGTTTGGCCAAACGTAACACATAATCACTCGGCGTTTCGCCCTTTATAACCGTTTCATCAATATCGGCAGGCATCACATGGCAATCTATTTGCATCTGCTTTAATATCTGCATGCGCCGCGGACTGGCTGAAGCTAAAATAATTTTTTTAAACATATCTAACTTTAATTTAGAATAGCGATAAATCCAAATTTTAAACCACAGCAAAAACACTTTAACGAAAAACTTAGCATGGCAGATTTAGCATTTCTTTTAAAAACTGGTATTGCCTTATTTGCCATTGTTAACCCAATAGGTTGCCTACCTATTTTTATTAATGCAACGCATAACTGGCCTAAACCTGATCGTAATAAAACCGCACGCACTGCTGGCATAACTGTATTTTTAATACTAGTATCAGCAACTTTTTTGGGTGACTTAACACTGCATTTTTTTGGCATTGGCATACCGTCGTTTCAAGTGGGGGGCGGTATTTTGGTGCTTTTAAATGCTATTAATATGATGTATGCAAAACCCAGTATTAATCAAACGGCAGATGAGGCACAAGCCATGGCGGAGCGTGAAGTGATTGCCGTTTTTCCAATTAGCATTCCATTACTAGCAGGCCCAGGTGCAATCAGCACAATTATTATCGCCGCCGAATCTAGTGGAGGATTTTTTGGCCACTTGAGTTTGATATTACCAATTGCTGTAGTATGCATAATCGTTTGGATAGTGCTTAGATTAGCTGGCAATATTGCTTTAAACTTAGGCACTATTGGTATTAATATTATTACGCGTTTGATGGGCTTAATATTAACCGCAATGGCAATTGAATCAATTGCAAAAGGCTTATCTGGCTTGTTTCCACATTTATTCTATTAACTTTTATTCGTTAATTGCGTAACAATGTATTAAGCAGACGTTAAAATGATTATATTCAATTTAGTCCTTATAAAAAAAGAAACTGCATGTGAAAAAAACTCAATTTAAGCCAAACACTACTGTCGCTGCCATTATTGAGCAAAACGGCAAGTTTTTGCTGGTAGAAGAAAAAACCGACCGCGGTAATCGCTATAACCAACCTGCTGGCCATTTAGAAGATGGCGAAACGCTGACTGCAGCAGTAAGTCGCGAAACCATGGAAGAAGCCGCTTACGAATTTACGCCCGAGGCTTTGCTGGGTATTTATCTCTGGAAACATGATCATAACGACACCACTTATTTGCGTTTTGCGTTTATTGGTAAGGTTGGCAGGCATTACCCATTGCAAAAGCTAGACAATGGTATAGTGCAAGCGGTTTGGATGAGTATTGACGAAATTCGCGATAAAGCCAATTTAATGCGCAGCCCGCAAGTATTGACTTGTTTTGAAGACTATCTAGCAGGCAAAATATTTCCACTGGAAGTGATTACTAACTTATGAGCAAGAAACGTATCGTAGTAGGGCTTTCGGGTGGCGTCGATTCAAGCGTCACCGCTTTATTGTTGAAGCAGCAAGGCTATGACGTCACTGGTCTATTTATGAAAAATTGGGAAGATGACGACGACGATGAATATTGCAGTAGCAAGCAAGATTTAATCGACGCGGTTTCAATCGCCGATAAAATTGGTATTGATATTGAAGCAGTCAACTTTAGCAAAGAATACAAAAACCGCGTGTTTGCTAACTTTTTAAGTGAATACGAAGCTGGCCGAACGCCCAACCCCGATATTTTGTGCAATGCCGAGATTAAATTTAAAGCATTTTTAGACCATGCCATGAGCTTAGGCGCCGATTTAATTGCCACTGGCCATTATGCGCAAGTACGCGAAAACCCGTTAAAACCAGGGCTTTTTCAATTGATGAAAGCCGATGACGGCAGCAAAGACCAAAGCTATTTTTTGTATCGGCTAAACCAAGCGCAACTCAGTAAAACATTGTTTCCATTAGGAAAATACTTAAAAACCGAAGTGCGCGAAATCGCGCGCCAAGCTGGGTTAATCAATGCTGAGAAAAAAGACAGCACAGGCATTTGCTTTATTGGCGAGCGTCCTTTTCAAGAATTTTTAAGTAAATATTTACCCAAAAAACCCGGTGACATTAAAAACGCCGAAGGCAATTTGGTTGGCCAGCACGATGGCTTAATGTACTACACGCTAGGTCAAAGACAGGGCTTAAAAATTGGTGGCAGTCGCGATAGCAATGGTGAACCGTGGTTTGTGGCGGCTAAAGATATGGATAATAATGAACTGATTGTCGTGCAAGGCCATGAACATCCGCTGTTACAAAGTGACGGCTTAACCGCTAGCCAACTCACTTGGATTGATGACGAGGACCCAATCACCAATTGGGTGTATGCCGCCAAAACGCGCTACCGCCAACCCGATGCACCGTGCGAAATTGATGCGCTAGATAAAGAAAATGTGACGGTGAAATTTGGCCAAAAACAATGGGCGGTCACGGCTGGGCAAAGCGCAGTGGTGTATGAAAGTAATGTTTGTTTGGGTGGTGGAATTATTACCAGCGCGATTTAATTTACACAATATCAAATCAGATGCTCTGGAAGGCAGTATCCATGAGGCTTCCAGAGCATCAATTTTCTCTCGTATTAAATTAATAGTAATTAAGTAAGTTGCTTGTCGGGGGTAGCCCGACAGCTAGTTACTTTCTTTTAAGTGCTTAAAAAGAAAGTAACCAAAGAAAGCAGCACCCCGCTGCCGCTTTATCCTTCGGTCTTAGCGCAACGCTGGTACGGCTGCGGAACTCGCCTTCAAAAAATCAGGCTCAGACAGTCCTCGCCGTTTAACCCGGCGTTTGCTCAAGCCTCAGGCGCGGCAAAGGGGTTAAATCCTGCTAAGCACCACCTTTTGTCATTCTGGCGCAGGCCAGAATCTAGGCAAGTAATATTTTAACGAATGTAAGTTGCTTCAAATTAGCTTCCAACACTTTTCTCTGGATTCCGTGGTTCGCTGCGCTCCCGTCGGAATGACAGGATTTGTGAGATTTATTCATTGAACAAATAATGATGGCATTCGCATGGTTTGCTTTTGACTTTCAAACCCCCTTTGCCGCGCCTTCGGCTTGAGCCAGCAGATGGAAAGCGGCGAGGACTGTTTGAGCGCTGAAAGCGCGAGTTCCGCAGCCGCCCAGATGCGGCGCTAAGACCGAAGGAATACGTGGCAGCGGGGCGTGCTTTTCTTTGGTTTCTTTCTTTTGCACGAATAAAAGAAAGAAACTCGCAAGTCGCGCGAGAGCGACAATCTGACATACGGCGGATAACGCTACGATAATCCGCCCTACGCTTGCTAGAGGCGAAAAAGAATATTAAATTAGATTTACGATGTGCAAATACAAATCAATTTACACACCCTACTGGCTAGAAGTGAAAAATAGCCTTTTAAAATTACCGTTATTTTAACAATCCAAAATTCGCCCAAAGAATCAAACCTATCGCTGCAAAAACCAAATCATTAATAACAAAGATAATTATTGCTATTCTTGATGCCGCAGCATAACCGATGGCACCAGTTTGCGGACGTTCAATCAGCTTTGCATAAACTACGACCTGAATAATAAATCCTACAATTAAATATAATGTGAGTTTTATAGGAAATGAAGTTTTTGTATTTTGAAATCATTGATAGCGGAAATAGAGCTAACAACGCAAATAGACCTGAGATAGATACAATCTTATAGGCAGACATGTAGCTTGGTTTATATCTAATAACCCACTTTATCGTAAATTGCACGAGAAATGCGCCGTAAAAAAAGCTAGCAAGAAAAATGATCATCCAGAAAAGTAACAATTGTAATCACCCCGCCACTGGCATCGTCATTTTAAAACTGGGCCGTTTTACCAACAAACTATAATGCTTGGCTAAATTTACATAAGTATCTTGCCAATTCATATGCTTAAAACGTAAATCCACATAACCCAACATGCACCCCAGTGCAATATCGGCCAAACTAAACGTCTCATTTACGCACCATTTTTTCTTAATAATATCCAAGTTCAACATATCTAACCCGCGTGTTACTTTCTCTAGTTGCTTATCGATATTGGCTTGTGATTGCTTTTCTGGTGCTTTACGGCCTTCTAACATTGCACTTACCGCTGCGTCGCAAATACCATCGGCTAGCGCCTCCCAACGGCGAGTAGCAATTTTACTGGTGTTATCTTGCGCAATTAAATGCGTACCAGGTGCGTGGTTATCTAAATATTCCACAATCACCCGCGAATCATAAAGGCTATCGCCATCAGCCAAAACAAGCACAGGTACTTTGCCAAGCGGATTATAATTTTTAACAATGCAATCGGGGTCGGCCAGCACTACTTCTTGCAGTTCCAGCTCTATGTGTTTTTCCATTGCTACAATGCGTACTTTGCGAGCATAGGGGCTGTTTGGTGTGTATAAAAGCTTCATCATTTTTCGCTCTTTTTAAATGGCTTATCTGCATTATAATGCAATTATGAAATCGTCAAACGTTACGCCTCCATTTACGCCATTATTCATCCAACAGTATCCGCGCGGCTCGCAAGCTTTTGACGATTTGGTCAATGCCAATGTAGCGCAAGCACTTGCAGAGGATATTGGCGCTGGCGATTTAACCGCGCAATTAATCCCTGCTAATCAAACCGCACAGGCAACGATTATTTCGCGCGAAAACGCTATTATTTGCGGGCAAGATTGGGTAAATGCATGTTTTCATCAGCTTGATGCAAATATCAACATTGAATGGCATGTAGCCGATGGCGAAAAAATCGCTGAGAACCAATTGCTGTGCGATATTTCAGGCAATTCGCGTGAGCTGCTAAGCGCAGAGCGCTGCGCGTTAAATTTTTTGCAAACGCTATCTGCGGTAGCCACGCAAACGCGCCAGTATGTGGATGCAATCAGCGGTGCTAATATCAATTCTAGCGCGTTAATTTGTGACACACGCAAAACATTGCCGGGTTTACGCTTGGCACAAAAATATGCAGTGACGGTGGGCGGCGGTGCCAACCAGCGCTTGGCTTTGTATGATGGTATTTTAATTAAAGAAAACCATATTGCAGCCGCTGGAGGTATTTCTGCTGCTCTGCAAGCCGCACTGGTATTGACTTCTAGGGCAGGTAATTTTATATCGATTCAAATAGAGGTTGAAAGCTTGGATGAATTGCAACAAGCTTTAGACGCTGGCGCTACCAGTATTTTGCTAGATAATTTTAGCTTAGTCGACATGCGCCAAGCAGTGCATTTAACGAATAAGCGCGCACTATTAGAGGCATCGGGCAACGTAGATTTAAACAGCGTGCGCGAGATAGCCGAAACGGGCGTTGACCGCATCTCGATTGGTGCGCTGACCAAAAATATTCGCGCCATAGATTTATCAATGCGTATAAAATAGAGCTATTCATTTGCTCAAGCCAATCATATGATCAAAGTCGCCGCTACTATACAACCCAGACCAAAAACCAAACTGAATTTGGGTGATGTGTTGCGCATGTTGGTAAACGATGGTCGGCTTGATAAATCCCAAGCAGAAAAGTTATACAAAGACCGCAAGCTTGATGGCAGCAAACTGCACCCCATTGTGGTGATTGGTGAGCAAAAATGGAAAGATTTTAGGCCTCCGCACAAGTTGATGAATGCCGATTATTTGTCACGCTGGATGGCAACGCAGGTGGAGCTTGAGTTTTACCACATTGACCCGCTAAAATTAGATTTTACCACCGCCGCGCAAGTGGTTTCTAAAGCGTATGCTGAGCGGCTAAAAATTATGCCAATTGCCATTAAGAATGGCGAGGCAACGATTGCCACAGCGGAGCCTTTTCAAACCGATTGGATACCTGATTTAGAGCGTATTTTAGGTATGCGCATTCAATTAGTATTTGCAAACCCAGTAGAGATTAGCCGTTATTTGCCCGAGATTTACAGCTTGGCGCACTCAATAAGCTCGGCTAACACCGCCAAAGCTGGCCAAATTGTGGGTGTGCAAAATTTTGAGCAACTAATCGAGCTGGGCAAAGATAAAAATCTCGATGCTAATGAGCAACATGTGGTGAACATTGTAGATTGGCTACTGAAGTATGCGTTTGAACAGCGCGCAAGTGACATACATTTAGAACCGCGTCGCAATACAGGCACAATGCGATTCAGAATTGACGGTGTGCTGCATCAAGTGTATCAATTGCCAAGCAATATTATGAACGCGATTACTAGCCGTATTAAATTGCTGGGCCGCATGGATATGGTGGAAAAACGTCGCCCACAAGATGGCCGTATTAAAACACTGAGCAACGATGGCTCTGAGGTTGAGTTGCGTTTATCCACCATGCCAACCGCATTTGGTGAAAAGTTGGTGATGCGAATTTTTACGCCAGATGTGATTGTGCAAGATTTTTTGCAGCTGGGTTTTAGCAAAAAACAAGCTGATTTATGGGCGCAGTGGACAGCAGCACCGAATGGCATTATTTTGGTCACAGGTCCAACTGGTTCTGGTAAAACTACTACGCTATATTCCACTCTAAAACAGCTGGCCACGCCAGAAGTCAACGTAAGTACGGTGGAAGACCCGATTGAAATGGTGGAACCTGCTTTTAACCAAATGCAAGTACAAACCAATATTGGGCTTACTTTTGCGGATGGCATTCGCACGCTGATGCGGCAAGACCCCGACATTATCATGGTGGGCGAGATTCGTGATATTGAAACCGCCGACATGGCCATACAAGCAGCACTGACAGGTCACTTGGTGCTATCCACCTTGCACACAAATGACTCGCCTTCAGCCGTTACTAGGCTACTTGATTTAGGCGTGCCTGCTTATTTAATTCACTCATCTGTATTGGGTATTATGGCGCAGCGTTTGGTGCGTACTTTGTGCGTACATTGCAAAGTGCCACATGAAATTACTGATGCAGAATGGGCATCGATTACGCACCCGTTTAAAGCCAAAAAGCCAGATACGGTGATGAAAGCGGTGGGGTGTGTGGAGTGCAGAAATACTGGTTATAGAGGTCGCAGCGGTATATACGAAATGCTGACCATTACGCCAAAATTACGCAAACTGATTACGCCAAATGCCGATTTAAGCCAGCTAAAATTATTAGCCTATCAAGAAGGTATGCAACCACTGATGGTGAACGGTGCCGAAAAAGTCGCTGCTGGCACGACCACGATTGAAGAGTTGCTTAAAGTTGCGCCGCCGCTCGATCAATAGCAAACATAATCGCAATCAACACTCTCTGCACTCAAATTTAGCCATCCATTAATAGTATTTTGTTATTTATGCTTTGGTTTACACGCTGCCAACCTTGACCAAACGCCGCTAAACGGTTAAGGTTGAGGGTTAGATAATTAATCATTTAATTCAAGGTTTTATGGCTTCACCTGTAAAAAACGCTAGACCTAATCCTGTTAGCGCGCAAACTCAAGCTGAGGGTTTAAACGACTCTCACAAAAAACCAAATCACGATATTAGTGGTGCGGAAATTGTGATTCGCTGCTTGAATGCCGAAAAAGTCAAATTTGTATTTGGCTATCCAGGCGGCGCGGTGTTGCACATTTACGATGAAATTTACAAGCAAAATGGCTTCAAACACATTCTTGTTCGTCATGAGCAAGCCGCTGTGCACGCAGCAGATGCATTCTCACGCGCCACTGGAGAAGTGGGTGTTGCGTTAGTCACCTCTGGCCCAGGCGCCACTAATGCTATTACCGGTATTGCAACAGCGTATATGGATTCGGTTCCTTTAGTTGTTATTAGCGGCCAAGTACCAGTGCCCGCTATTGGGCTAGATGCGTTTCAAGAAGTGGATATGGTGGGTATTACTCGGCCTTGCGTAAAACACAACTTTTTAGTTAAAGATGTGCGTGACATTGCTGAAACGTTAAAAAAAGCTTTCTATATTGCGGCCACTGGTCGCCCTGGTCCAGTAGTAGTCGATATTCCAAAAGACATTACCGCGCATAAGACAAGTTTTCACTACCCAGAGTCGGTAGAAATGCGCTCGTATAACCCTGTGCTTAAAGGCCACAGTGGGCAAATTAAAAAAGCCGTTAAATTATTGTTAGAAGCCAAACGGCCAATGATCTATACAGGTGGTGGTTTAGTATTGGGTGACGGCGCGCCAGAGCTAGTTAAGCTTGCGCGCGCGCTGGGCTATCCAGTTACCAACACACTGATGGGCTTAGGCGGCTTCCCTGCTTCAGACCCACAATTTGTTGGCATGCTAGGGATGCATGGCACTTATGAAGCCAATATGGCCATGCAAAACTGTGATGTGTTGCTGGCTGTAGGTGCTCGTTTTGATGACCGCGTGATTGGCAATCCAAAACACTTTTTAAGTGAAAAACGCACTATTATTCATATCGATGTTGATCCATCGAGCATCTCAAAACGGGTCAAAGTGGATGTACCAATTGTAGGCCATGTACAAGCAGTGTTGGCTGAGATGAACGAAGTTATGGCTTTAGAAAAGACTAAAAGCGATATTTCAGCTTGGTGGGCACAAATTAGCGAGTGGCGCAAAGTGCATGGCGGGCGTTATGAGAATTCTGATGTGGTTATTAAACCGCAGTATGTGATTGAGAAGCTATGCGAAGTGACTAAAGGCGATGCTTACGTCACTAGCGATGTTGGACAACACCAAATGTGGGCGGCGCAATATTACAAATTTGATAAACCACGCCGCTGGATTAACTCTGGCGGGCTTGGCACTATGGGTGTGGGTTTGCCGTATGCCATGGGCTGTCAATTTGCAGACAAAAACTCACAAGTTGCTTGTGTGACTGGTGAAGGCAGTATTCAAATGAATATTCAAGAGCTTTCTACCTGCGCCCAATACGGCTTGCCGATTAAAGTGATTTTGCTAAATAACCGCTACTTAGGCATGGTGCGGCAGTGGCAAGAGTTTTTCTACGAAGATCGCTATTCAGAATCGTATATGGATAGCCTGCCAGATTTTGTAAAATTGGCAGAATCTTACGGCCATGTCGGCATGCAAATTACCAAACCTAGCGATGTAGAAGGCGCACTTAAAGATGCCTTTGCCATGAAAAGCAAATTTGTGTTTATGGATTTTATTACCGAGCAAAAAGAAAACGTGTTCCCGATGGTGGAAAACGGTCGCGGTATCTCTGAAATGATTCTAGGCGATGAG
>JANNWI010000161.1:0-3507 GCA_031414715.1 Methylophilaceae bacterium
GCAGAAATAATGCCCTGCACGCCCAACATTTGCGCGTGCGCGGCCGAGCCTGCTATATCGAACTCTGCCAAGCGTTTATCAAAGTTAACCGATGCCGTGTATTGTTTAACCAGCGCGGCCACGGGTTCGTTAAAACGGCCAGACCAGCTTTGCGATTTATTATCTAATGAGTTATTTGACACGCTTGTTCGCTTAAGGGTTATATTTAAATTGTATTTATAAATTGTAAAAATTGCGTTAATAATAATATACTTAACGCAATATTATAACCAAGTATACGCTGTGCGCAAAAATAGTCGGCACCCTAACTTTCAAAATCTTGGCATTCAACTGCGAATTTTGCTAATCGTCAACATTTTAGCCACAATGGCTGCCATTTTACTCAGTGATAATTTAAATGATTTTTTGCCATTATTAGCGCAATTGTCCGCACTAGTACAGCCTGTGTTATTGCTGAGTATGTTAGGTTTATACCTATTAAACCCTCTATTTGCAAAGCTTAAATACTGGCATGGTGTGCTGGTAATTATGTTGCTTGAGATTAGCTTTACTTGGTTGGTTTATATTTTTATTAATCAATTATTGGCATTTGGTTCTAGTCCTGAAATTTTTCGTGCTTGCTTGCTTACCGTGATTGTTAGCGCGATTGTGTTGTATTATTTTCAGTTACAAGAACGTGCTTATTCACCAGCCATTGCAGAGGCACGTTTGCAAGCGCTACAAGCGCGCATACGCCCCCATTTTTTGTTTAACAGTATTAATGCTGTGCTATCGCTGATTCGTAGCCAACCCAAACGCGCAGAAACTGCGCTTGAAGATATGGCCGATTTGTTTCGCGTGCTGATGAGTGAGAATCGAGATTTAGTGCCATTAGCAGATGAAATTAGCCTATGCCAAAAATATTTAGATTTAGAAAAATTGCGCCTAGAAGATAGATTAAACATGACTTGGCAAATTGACAACATGCCAAGTGACGCGATGATTCCACCGCTGATTTTGCAACCACTACTAGAAAACGCGGTATATCACGGCATAGAGCCGCTACCAGAAGGCGGCGAAATTATTGTACACATTTACACTAAACTCAAAGAGCTCCATATAAGCATTAGCAACCCTTTTGCCTTGCAAAATGATAAACATGTTGGCAATAAAATGGCCATGAAAAACATTAAAGAACGCTTAAAACTACATTTTGATTTAGAAGGTTCTTTTAAGGCTGAGAGCAAAAATAATCGCTATGTTGTGCATATTCGTGTCCCTGCCAAATAATACAATGCAAAATGACACAAAACCTTAAAATATTAATTGCCGATGACGAAGCCCCTGCCAGAAATCGTCTGCGCGATTTACTTGCAGATATTGTATTAAGCGATATTGCGCATATTGAAATTGTGGCTGAGGCCAAAAATGGTAAAGAGGCGCTTGATTTAGCCGAAAGCTGCAAACCAGATGTGATGTTGCTAGATATTCGCATGCCAGTGATGGACGGCATTGAAACCGCTCATCATGCGCAAAAACTAGCACACAAACCGCATATTATTTTTACCACCGCGTTTGACGCTTATGCTGTTAAAGCATTTGACTTAAACGCGGTGGATTATTTGCTTAAGCCAATTAGGCTAGAGCGCTTGCAGACTGCCATTAATAAAGCACATGCCCTGCAACCCAATATAATAGCGGCTCTCATGGCTATACAAACACCACTACAAAAAGCACGTTCGCATTTAAGCATACACGAGCGAGGCCGTGTGTTATTGGTGCCAATTGAATCGATTATTTATTTGCGTGCTGAGCTTAAATACATCACTGTACGTACTGTTGAACGCGAATATTTAGTCGAGGAATCACTAACGCATTTAGAGACAGAATTTGGTGAACGCTTTGTCCGCTTGCATCGCAACTGTATTGTGGCGCCACAATTTATTGTAGGTTACGAAAAGCGCCAAAATGACGAGAAAGAACAGCAATGGGTGGCCCTACTCAAAAACATCCCAGAAACCATTGCCATTAGTCGTCGTCAGCAACATCTTGTTAAACAAAGTTAATAGTTAACCCAAGCTAGCTATTTGTTTTTGTTTCTTTCTACATCTTCAATCACTTTGGCTGCCCAATCTTTGCCACCCAAGCCAAACGCAATCGCCAGCGCCAAAAAGAGCGCGCCAAACACTATGACAAATAATGAGTAAATAAGCTGCATGCCAATGCCCAACTGCTCTAGCGCTACAAACACTGCAAATATTTGTATGCCATATTCGGCCGAAGTACTGACAGTTAACGCATGTGGAAACTTGATGCTATAAAGCCACGCAAATACCAACCGATTTACAAAACGCGCCAACAATGTACCAAAAACAATCACCAAAATGGCCACAATAATGCGTGGCAAATAACCTGCTAGTTGCTGCAATAAAGTGGCAACTTGGGTCATTTCTAGTGCATTGGCGCCAGTAATCACAAATAGCAAAATCACCAACCAATACATCACCTGACTAATAATACCGCTCATAGTGAGATTGTAATTGCCACTGTTCATAAACGCCTCAAGCCCAGATTTTTGAGCAAATCGATCAAATTGGGTTAGCATTAAAATGCGTTTTACTGCCGAGCGTACTAGCTTGGCCACCAGCCAGCCAACAAATAAAATAACCACCACTGCTAACAATTTGGGCACAAAATTGACCATTTGTAGCCAAAATTGGTTGATTGAGCTCATAAAAATATCGATTTGGTATTGCATTAAAACCTCCTAAAACTAATGATGAAACCCTTAATTTATAAGTTTTGCTTAGTATTATTATAATTTGCATACCTCAAACTTTAGCTTAACCTAAAAACTGCTGTTTGTCGTTACAGTTTGTAAATCCAAAAATAAAACCGTCCCATGTTAAAATTGCAAATATGAAAAATTCTCCAACAAAACTTGTCATAGCATCGCGCGAAAGCGCACTAGCCATGTGGCAAGCACTGCATATTCAAGCGCGGTTGCAGGCGCTTTACCCAAGTTGTGATGTGCAAATTTTAGGCATGACTACCACTGGCGACCAAATTTTAGATTCGCCATTATCGCGTATTGGTGGCAAAGGTTTATTTGTAAAAGAGCTTGAAATGGCGCTAGCTGACGGTAGCGCAGATTTAGCTGTGCACAGCATGAAGGATGTGCCGATGAACCTGCCAGAAGGCTTTATTTTGGCCGCTACTGGCGAGCGTGAAGACGCGCGCGATGCGTTTGTCTCGAATAATTTTGATTCGCTAGAAAACCTGCCGCATGGCAGTATTGTCGGCACGTCCAGCTTACGACGCCAAAGCCAATTGCAACATCGTTTTCCACATTTAAAAATAGAATCGCTTCGCGGCAATGTGCAAACTCGGCTGCGTAAACTAGATGAAGACCAGTACGCTGCGATTATTCTTGCGGCTGCAGGTTTAATTCGACTGGGGCTAGGCGAGCGTATTCGCGATTTTATTTCGCCAACCGATAGCATTCCCGCAGTTGGACAGGGAGCGCTG
>JANNWI010000162.1:0-4563 GCA_031414715.1 Methylophilaceae bacterium
GATGACGGTGTTGTTTTCAGATGTGCGAGATTTTACCAATATTTCTGAAGCGCTAGACCCAGCGCAATTGACGTTGCTGATGAATGAATTTTTGACACCGATGACAAAAATCATTCATGAGCATCGTGGCACTATCGATAAATACATGGGCGATGCAATTATGGCATTTTGGGGTGCGCCGTTGCCAGATACGCAACATGCGCAGAACGCACTGAATGCTGTGTTACAAATGCAAGCGGCTATGGCCAGCATCAATGAAGGTTTAGTTAAAAAAGGTTGGCCAGCCATTAAAATGGGTTTTGGCCTAAACACTGGCAATATGGTGGTTGGCAATATGGGCTCTAGCTTTCGTATGGCCTATACGGTAATGGGTGATAGCGTCAATTTAGGCTCGCGTATTGAAGCCCTAACCAAATATTATGGCGTTGATATTGTTGTTAGTGAGTTTGTAAAAGCGCAGGTGCCAGACATGATTTACCGCGAGCTAGATATTGTGCGGGTAAAAGGTAAAGATAAGGCTGTGGTGGTTTTTGAGCCACTTGGAAAAGCTAGCCAAGTGAGTAGCGCGACATTGCATGCGCTTGGCCTGCATGAACAGGCGCTTAACAGTTACAGAAATCAAGATTGGGTGTTGGCAGCAAAACAATTTGAAGCGTTAGATACATTAGCACCAACGACTTTAAATGCATTGTATTTGCAACGTATTCAACAATTTAAACAAAATCCACCTAACAAAAATTGGGATAGTGTATTTAATTTTGAAACAAAATAAACAAACTAAAAAATGTAGATAAAATAAAAGTGAGTGGTATGCAAGTTAAAGTATTAGGATGTAGCGGTGGCATAGGCGGCAATATGCGCACCACCGCTTTATTGGTAGATGACGATGTGTTAATAGACGCAGGCACTGGCGTGGGTGATTTATCGCTCGATGCGTTGCTAAAAATCGACCATATTTTTGTTACGCATAGCCATATTGACCATATTGGATTTATTCCACTATTGCTAGATACGGTGATGGGCTTGCGCACTAAGCCAGTAATTGTGCATGCCACAGCTGAAGTGGTTGCCATTTTAAAACTGCATATATTTAATTGGCTAGTTTGGCCAAATTTTAATCAAATTCCTGATGCAGATAATCCATTTTTAATTTATAACCAAATTGCTGTGGGCGAAAAAGTGACAATTAATCACAAAACCATCACTGCGCTACCAGCTAACCATGTGGTGCCAGCGGTGGGTTATCACCTTGATAGCGGTGCACATAGTTTAGTATTTACTGGCGATACCGTTGGTGGGGCAGATTTTTGGCAAGCAGTTAATAAGATAAGCAACTTAAAATATTTGATTATAGAAACCGCTTTTAGTAATGCTGAATTGCACTTAGCCAAGCTGTCTAAGCATTTGTGCCCTGCCACATTAGCGACAGAGTTAGCACAATTGCACTATCAGCCGCAAGTGTTTATTACGCATCTTAAACCTGGCGAGGATGTTACAATTATGCAAGAAATTGCGGAAAATCAAGCAACTAAGAACTGTTTAGCTTTGCAAAATAATCAAATAATGGAGCTGTAATCAAGTGGCAGAGATTAAAGACCCAATCACAATTAGTAAATCTACGCTGGTGCGGTTTGAGCCAGTGGCAAGGTTGTCACCCAATCGTTTGGAAGAGTTGGCGGCCGTGTGTTATGTAGAGACGGTAAGCAAAAACCTAGACCCTACGCGCATGATGCACAGCGGCACGCAAGCGCTGTATGTGGTGAGTGGCGATTTAGGTATTCGCTACGAAAATGGCAATAAAGTGATTTTGCGTGCTGGTACCGATGCCGCTAAACACCCGCTAGATGCAGATAAGCTGAAAATTAAAGATACGATTGCATTAACGCCGATGGAGATTGTGCGCATTGATTTAGATTTGCTCGATATTATGCTGACCTGGGATCAACTGTCTGGCTACCCGCCCGCACAACTGCCGCAAACCAAAGTAGCTAAGCCAGAATTTAAACTAGATAGCGCCAGTTTTAATGCATTTAAACTGCAAAATGGCGTGTTTAACAAGTTGCCACCCGCCAATATTGAGGCGATGTTTGCGCGCATGCAACCGCTTGAGGTAGAGGCTGGCCAAACCATTGTCACACAAGGGCAAGAGGGCGATTACTACTATTTAATTCAAGAAGGCAGCGCCATTGTCAGCCGCATTAAAGACCCCAGTCAAGGCTCTGTGATGCTGGCAGAGATTTTTAAAGGTGCAGGTTTTGGTGAAGAGGCTCTAGCCTCAGACACCAAGCGTAATGCCACTGTCACCATGAAAACAAACGGCGTATTATTGCGATTGAAAAAACAAGATTTTGTAGAGCTACTGAAAGCGCCACTGATTAACACCATCAGCATGGCAGACGCACAAGCCAAATTAACAGGCGGCACTGCAGAATGGCTGGACGTACGTTTTGAATCTGAATATGCCTACCACCATCTCGAAGGCGCCATTAACGCACCGCTGCACGAGCTGCGCAGCTATATCACGCAGCTAGATAATGCAAAAGAATACATTGTGTATTGCCAAACTGGCCGCCGCAGCAGCGCCGCCGCGTTTATATTGGCGCAATTCGGTTTGCAAGCGTCGGTGTTGGCGGGTGGCACGCGCGCTACAAGCTAAAGCAATTAAGCAGTTTAAATTAATCACCATTTAGTAACATATCAAAGCACCTGCCCTGCAAGCTAATATCCATAAGGCTTGCAGGGCATCGTTTTTTGCTCGTGTAAATTATGATTGTTTTATTGTATGAAGAACTGCATTATGTAGTAATAAAGTCTTGATAAAAACAAACTAAAGTGAATTGCTGGAGGTTATTTTATATGGGCAATAAAACAAAGCCCCCCGCAAACTACGGGGGGCTTTGTTTTAGAACAACTTACTAATACCACTACATAGCGTGTAGCTTGTAGTATCAAATCATACTAAAAACATATTCTTGATACATCCGTAGTGCCTACACCAGACACTGGCGCACATGTCCAAACAATATTTTGACCTACAGCAGCTGGTGCAGTTGGTGTTAAAGTAATTGTTACAGGAGTTGCAGCACCGCTAACACCAGTTAAAACGCCAGCACCAGCACAATTTGGAATAGCAACACCAGATTCGTCAACACAACCTAAAGCACCAGAGTCATCAAAACCTAAACCCACTTTTACTTTTTGGCCAGCCACGTTTGCAACAGCAGTTGATGTTTTGGCTCTTACTGTGTAATCACGATAAGAAGGGATTGCAATCGCAGCCAAAATACCAATAATTGCTACTACAATCATTAACTCGATTAAAGTAAAACCTTTTTGGTTCATATGTTGTTTCATGTTCATTTTGAAGTCCTTTTTTTAAAAATTTAGTTTAAATATAACTACCGTAAAATACACACCGGTAGTTATTGTTACCAGTGCTTGAATAGATATTAGCAACGGCTGTGCCAACTTTATATGTTTTATTATTAAGTGTTTGTTTTTAAACAATTAATTATTTTTAAGCCAAAATTTAGCTGAAAAATTTGTAAACGTGTGTAAATTAACTGCATTTAGCCACAAAAAAAGCTGACAAAAAGTGTCACAACGGCTAGTTTGCTTACCTTTCATGTCACTCGTTTATTTGTTAATGTTAGCCATATTTGCCGTCATTGCGAGCATGTAGCCTTGATGAAGCCGTAGATGGAATCAAGGATCTGGTTGTGTGTATTACTCCTCATTTTCATTGCATCGCGGCTACACCTATTGTCATTGCGAGCCAAAAGTTTTTTATTGGCGTGGCAATCTAGATTTATCAAAATTTATAATTTATGGATTGCTTCGTCATGTTATTTCTCGCAATGACTGTCGTATAGATTGCTTCGTCATGCAGTTACTCGCGATGACGGTTTACGAGCTTGTTATAGAATCTTACATTGACAACTAACAGGCTTTTGTTTATATTCCACATATAGAACATATACAAAAAAGGACTTATCATGTCGCAGTTACATTTTTACGTGCCAGATGAAGTAGAGACGCTAATACGCGTGAAAGCTAAACAGGCTAATTTGTCTTTATCTAAATATTTAGCACAAATTGTTAAGCGTGAAGCAGGCGCAGCTAATCAATGGCCCGCAGATTATTTTGACTTATTTGACGAATGGCAAGGTGAGCCGCAGCAAGCATTGAATTCTTTACCACTTGAAACAAGGCAGGCTTTTAATTGATACGGCTGTTAGATACCAACGCTTGTATTCAACTTTGGCAGCGTAAAAACTTAAACGTACGCAGACATTTTGTGCAATATGGCCCAGCAGATATAGCCCTGTGCAGCGTGGTAAAAGCAGAGCTATTGTTTGGTGCGCTACGCAGTGAGCTAAAAGATAGCAACTTACAACTGTTACACAAGCTATTTGCGCCTTTAATAAGCTTTTAATTTTATTACTGGCTTATTTTATAGTGGTTTGGCTAACCTTAAAAAGGTGATTTAAAACTCAAAGTAGTGGGCCAGTCAACTGGCGCATTAAAAGCAGAAGTTAAATCGACTGTAGCGGCTAGCAATAC
>JANNWI010000163.1:0-2008 GCA_031414715.1 Methylophilaceae bacterium
ATCAATCAATTGTGCCATTTTAATGCCGACATCAATCGACTCATCATAGACAAAATGCAGTTGCGGCACAGTGCGTAATAACATGCGCTTTGCCACTTGCGTGCGTAAATAACCTGCGGATTTCTCTAGGCCATTTTGTAAGCTGTCTGATTTTTTGGCCGCGCTGTAAAAAATCTTGGCATGCGCCATGTCGCCCGTCACCTCAACTGCGGTAATCGTCACCATAGTCACACGCGGGTCTTTCACCTCAAACATCAGCAAATCTGCCAACTCACGTTGCATTTGCTCGGCAACGCGGGTGCTACGTGAAAACTCTTTAGCCATTTTGCCACCGATATAAATCCATTTTATGCGCGCATCGCTGCGTCGCGTGCTCACTTACTCCTAGCCTATAGACTGCATATGTCTGCGTCGTGCGCTCTGCGGCTTCTTGCGCTGCATCGCATAAAAATAAATTTCTATTCGGTGTCAAATTAATGTCTTAAAGAGTATGAATTTTTAATTTATAAAGTACGCGCGACTTCAATCATTTCATAAACTTCTAAAATATCGCCAATTTCGATGTCATTGTAGTTTTTAAGTGATAAGCCGCATTCAAAGTTATTTTTCACTTCTTTTACGTCATCTTTAAAGCGTTTTAACGAATCCAGTTCGCCTGTGTGGATAATCACGTTAGCGCGCAATACACGTACGCGTGAATTGCGTTTAATCATGCCGTCTTGCACATAACAACCGGCAATAGCGCCTACTTTAGAAATACGGAACACTTCACGAATCTCGACAGTACCAATCATGCTTTCGCGTTGCTCAGGTTTTAGCATGCCACCTAACGCTGCTTTGACTTCATCTACCGCTTCGTAAATGATATTGTAGTAACGTACATCAACACCCAAATTATCTATTAACTTGCGCGAGCCTGCATCTGCACGCACACTAAAACCAATGAGTACCGCGCTTGATGCGCTGGCTAAATTAACATCAGACTCTGAAATTGCACCGACGCCAGTGTGGATGATTTTAACTTTGACTTCTGCGGTAGATAGTTTTTGCAATGACGTTGCCAAAGCTTCGTATGAGCCCTGCACATCCGATTTAATAATCAGATTAAGCGTTTGTACTTCGCCTTCTTCCATTTGGTTAAACATGTTCTCAAGCTTGGCCGCTTGTTGTTTCGCCAGTTTCACGTCGCGGAACTTGCCCGCACGGAAGTTAGCAATTTCGCGTGCTTTGCGCTCATCATTCAATACGATGACTTCTTCACCAGCACTTGGCACATCGGATAAACCTAAAATCTCAACTGGAATCGATGGGCCAGCTTCTTTAATGTCATTGCCAGCCTCATCTAACATGGCGCGCACGCGGCCAAACGTAGTGCCAGCTAAAATCATATCGCCACGGCGTAATATGCCAGATTGCACCAAAATAGTGGAAACTGAACCGCGACCTTTATCTAGCCTGCCTTCAATCACCAAGCCTTTGGCAGGGGTATTTTTTGGTGCTTTAAGCTCTAAAATTTCGGCTTGCAACAGCACTGCTTCTAGCAACTCATCAATACCTTTACCCGTTTTGGCCGATACTTCACGGAACATCACTTCACCGCCAAATTCTTCAGGCACCACTTCTTGTGCCACTAACTCCATTTTGACACGCTCTGGTTCTGCGCCAGGTTTGTCAATTTTATTAATCGCTACCACAATGGGCACACCTGCCGCTTTAGCATGGTGAATCGCCTCAATCGTTTGCGGCATCACGCCATCATCGGCAGATACCACCAAAATCACCACATCGGTGGCTTTTGCACCACGCGCACGCATGGCGGTAAACGCCTCATGGCCTGGCGTATCCAAAAACGTTACCATGCCACGTGGCGTTTCCACATGATAGGCACCAATATGCTGGGTAATACCGCCCGCTTCACCACTGGCGACCCGGCTGACGCGAATATAATCGAGCAACGAAGTTTTACCATGATCAACGTGACCCATTACGGTGACTACTGGCGGACGCG
>JANNWI010000164.1:0-4222 GCA_031414715.1 Methylophilaceae bacterium
CCAAAAGTTAAAATCTGGCGCATCTACGCCAATAAAAATATCGGGCTTTTCGGCCAGTAATTGTTTGAGCAAACTTTTGCGTAACTTTAACAAAGCATATAAATGGGTTAGCACTTCTACATAGCCGCGCACAGACAGTTTTTCGATAGGGAATAAAGACTTTGCACCTTCTGCCGCCATTTTTGGCCCAGCAATGCCGATAAACGTTAAATCGCTGCGCTGCGCTTTGAGCGCACGCATCAAATGACATCCCAGCAAGTCCCCAGAAGCCTCGCCGGCTACAATTGCAATTTTAGGCATACTACTTCTTAAAGAAGGTTAACGAATGATTCCGCGGTTACTGCTGCTTAGAAATTCGCATAATAATTTGATTTCTTTACAGCTTTTTTGCATCTCGGCCAATTCCAGCTTGGCTTCTTCTAAGGTTAAACTATTGCGATATAACGCTTTATAAGCGCGTTTAATTTGCAAGATGGTATCAGCATCGAAGCCTCGCCTTTTAAGGCCTTCAGCGTTGATACCATGTGGCTGTGCGTCATAACCAGAGGCGGTCACATAAGGCGGAATATCTTTAAACACCACCGAACCCACTGCTGTAATGACGTGCGCGCCAATTTTACAGAATTGATGAATCAACGTAAAACCACCCAAAATAGCATAATCGTGAATATCCACGTGCCCTGCCAGCGAGCTATTGTTGGCCATGATGGTGTTATTGCCAATGGTGCAATCGTGCGCAATATGCACGTAGGCCATAATCCAGTTATCGTTGCCGATTTTGGTGACGCCTTTATCTTGCACAGTACCTCGATTAAAGGTGCAGAACTCTCGAATAGTGTTGTTATCGCCAATTTCTAAGGTTGTCGGCTCATCTTTATACTTTTTGTCTTGCGGTTGCTCACCCAAAGATGAAAATTGAAAAATTTGATTGTTTTTACCAATGCTAGTCGGCCCTTTTAAAGCCACATGACTACCAATGCGCGTGCCAGCACCAATTTTAACGCCTGCACCAATAGTAGTAAAAGCACCGACTTCTACGCTAGAATCTAGTTCTGCCCTGCTATCTACAATCGCGCTTGGGTGAATTTTTACTGACATTTATTTAAGATTTTACTTTAATTTATAGTTTTAATTACTTGAATATAAGTATATTTTACTTTTTTTCTATCGCTTTCAAGATACACATCATGCTCGCCTCTGCCACCACTACACCATCTACAGTAGCTACACCTGTATATTTCCAAATACCCTTTAGAATTCGGTCTATTTTTACGTTTAAAATAATCTGGTCGCCAGGTGAAACAGGTTTTTTAAAGCGCGCGCTATCTATTCCAGCAAAATAATAGACAGAATCGCTACTGGGTTTGGCGCCCATGGTTTTGAATGACAGAATTGCAGCCGCTTGCGCCATCGCCTCCACTATTAACACGCCTGGCATCACTGGATGATAAGGAAAGTGGCCAGGGAAAAATGGCTCATTAACACTGACATTTTTAAGCGCGGTTATTTCTTTGCCTAGCTCCATGCAAATGACTCGGTCAATCAGCACAAAGGGATAACGGTGCGGTAAATGATCGAGGATTTCATGAATGTCCATGCTGGTATTTTCAAGATTAACTGCTGCAATGTCTGTCATTTTATATTCTCAATATTTTTACCAGCCGCCAGTGTTACCACCATCTGCTCTAAGTCCCTTATTTTATCTGTTAATTGGGTTAAGTGGCGAATATTTGCAGCAGTTTTTAGCCAATCTTCATGCGCTTGAGACGGCATCAGCGCGGTATAAGTGCCAGCCTTATGTATAGAACGCATAATCATGCTACCTGGTGAAATGGTTACGTCATCTGTAATCTTTAAATGTCCTAAAATCATCGCTGCCCCACCGATTTTACAGTGCTTGCCAATAATAGCGCTGCCTGCAACACCTACGCAGCCTGCTATAACAGTATGCGCACCAATATGGCAGTTGTGTGCAATTTGAATTAGGTTATCTAGCTTAACGCCCTCTTCTATTACTGTATCGTCAATTGCACCACGGTCGATAGTGGTATTAGCGCCGATATCGACAAAATCATGAATAATGACACGCCCTACTTGCGGGATTTTTACCCAGTATTTATTATTATTTTTAGTTTCTTCGGCATAGCCAAAACCGTCGTTACCGATGACACAGCCTGAAAAAAAATGGCAGTGATTGCCTATTTGTACGTTATGTTTAATGGTGACGTTGGCTTCCAATACGGTGTAATTACCTATGCTTGTATTACGTTCAACAACACAGCCAGCGCCAATCGTCACGTGTTCGCCCAACTTAACACCTGCTTCAATGACTGCATGCGCACCTATACTGCAGCTGGCTGGCACTTTTGCAGCAGCATGAATGGCTGCACTTGAATGCACTCCTTTGGCAGCAACAAATACTGGATTCAATAAGGCGGAAATCTTAGCAAAATAAGCATAAGGATTATCTGTGATGATTTTGGGTAAATCAGTTAAATCGGCATGCTCCAACCTAATAATGACGGCGCTTGCAGCGGTACTTTCAAGTTGTGCTTTATATTTGGCATCATTAAAAAAAGCAATGGCGCCTGCTTGCGCTAGCGCCAAAGACCCTACACGCCAAATTTGTGTTTCTGCACTACCTGAAATTGATCCACCCAGTTGTTTGCAGATTTGCTGTAGCGATAGATTTAGTTGCATATGTGGGTTTCATACTACTTATATATATTCTATTTAGCCAATCACATATTTGCTGAGCAAATTATTTCTTGCCAAGCAATTTGAGTACTTTGTCAGTAATGTCAATTTTTTTACTGGCATATGCCACACCGCCATAAACCACTAAATCATAGCCATCCGCTTCTGAAACTGTCTGTACTGCTTTGTTAATGCGGTCTTGTAGGCTAGTTAACTCTTCGTTTTTACGCAAATTAATGTCTTCGCGTAACTCCCGTTGTTTACGTTGAAACTCAATTTTTAAGTTAGATACGTCGCGTTCTTTGTTGCGGCGATCCGTTTCTGAGATGGTCAACCTATCTTTGTCTAAAAGCGCTTCAATATCGCGAATCTGCTTTTGCATGCGATCTAATTCTTGCGATTTTGGGCCAAATTCACGTTCTAGTTTTTTTCCGCTTTCTGCCGTTTGGGGTGCTTCTTGCAAGATTTTATCCACTTGCACATAGCCAATCTTAAGCTCGGCTGCATTTAAACTAAACGAAAAAAAGCAAGCTGCTAACCATAAAATCTTGTACTGAAAATTCAATTGAAACCCTTTCACCACTCTATATCTTACATAATACTCATATTACAATATTACTATTAAATTTGTTATGCGCACTGTAATAATTTACACCAAACCCAGCTAAAATTGTGATCCCAATTGGAATTGTAAGGTTTGCGTTTGATCAGTATCTTTCGCGTTTAAAGCTTTTGCAAATACTAATTTCAAAGGACCAAATGGGGAGAACCAGCTTACACCAACACCAGCACCATACCTTAACTCACCTAAATTAATTTTCTCATTATTGCCATACACATTACCTGCATCCAAAAAGGCACTTAGGCGGAATTGAGATGAGTTTTTAATCAGTGGCACAGGTATAAACACCTCAGCATTACCAACAATTAGGGTTGTGCCGCCAATAGTAAAATCTTCATTGGTCACGTTATCACGGCTTAATGGACCAATTGAGCCATTTTCATAACCACGTACAGAGTTCACACCACCTACAAAAAAGTTTTTAAAGAATGGATACTTTTTATTGCCATAAGAATCAGCATAACCAAGCTCACCATTCAACATAAACGTAACATCTTTAGTGACGTCTTTAAACCAAGTATGTTTGTAATCAAGCTTATAGTATTGCAAATCTAATACGGGCATTGAAACATCAGCACTTAGCCTTTGCAAAACGCCTTTGTTCGGAAATAACAAGTTATCACGCGAGTCATGCGTCCAGTTTGCATTTAATTGTAATGAGTTAGTTGTACAGCTATTTTTACCGCAAAAGTCTAAATATTGTTGCGGACTTTGGCTAGTTAAATCAATATTGGTAAAATCTAGTGCCATGCCTGCTGATATAAAATCAGTCTCGTTCAAAGGCAAACCAAACCTAACACCACCACCATATGATGCGCTGTTGTAAGTACCCACGCCATTTAACTCACTAGTATCTACATCACGTCTATAAACGTCAAAACCACGGCTAACACCATCAGGCGT
>JANNWI010000165.1:0-4606 GCA_031414715.1 Methylophilaceae bacterium
GGCAAGCGGCCAATATCCTTTAGAAACAGTGCAAGCGATGCACCGTGTATGTGTAGAGGCGGAAAAAGAATATGAAGGTTTGCACCGAATTGTGCGCAGAGTGGAACGTTTGCAACATACTGACGAAGCTATCGCAGCAGCAGCTATTTTTACATCGCAACATTTTAATACAAAGGCAATAGCTGCATTAACCCAATCTGGCAATGCGGCACAATGGCTATCACGCGCCGATAGTAGCGTACCTATTTATGCGCTCTCGCCTGACAAAGTAGCGCGCCGAAAACTAACGCTGCACCGTAATGTATTCCCTTTTCCTATTGAGCAGAGTGATAAAAATAGAGATGAAATATTGTTAGAAATGGAGCAGGTGCTTCTTAATAACGGCGCTGTACAAATGGGCGATACGGTATTATTGACTTTTGGCGAACCTATTGGCAGCCCAGGCGGCACCAATACGCTCAAAATTATTAAAATTGGCGAAAATAGACCAACTTTTTAATTTTAAAATTGGCATCAATCGCATGCACAATCTATAATTAATTATCTATCAGTAAATAACAATCATGAGCCAGCCTTTATTAAAAACGAGTATAAAAAGTTTAAAACTAATTCATCAAGGCAAGGTGCGCGATATTTACGCGATTGATGATGTAACAATGCTATTAGTCAGTACTGACAGGCTTTCTGCTTTTGACGTAATTCTGCCTACAGGCATTGTCAATAAAGGCGCAATGCTAACGCAGATGGCGAACTTTTGGTTTGAAAAACTCAAACATATTGTGCCCAATCACTTAACAGGAATCGATCCGGATTCTGCAGTAAGCAGCCCTGCAGACCGCATCCAGCTTGGTTCGCAGGGCATGAGTCGCGCCGTAGTAGTGAAGAGATTAAAAGCCTTGCCAATAGAAGCGATTGTGCGCGGTTACTTGGTCGGCAGTGGTTGGAAGGAATATAAAGATAAAGGTACTGTTTGCGGTATAAAATTACCTGCAGGTTTGCAAGAGGCTTCAAAACTGCCAACACCCATATTTACGCCATCCAGCAAAGCCGCGGTGGGTGAGCATGATGAAAATATTAGTATTGCCCAAGTTGAGGCTTTAATCGGCCAAGATATGGCGGCACAAGTGGCCAAAGTGGCTATTCAACTTTATAGCGAGGCGGCTGAATATGCGCTTACAAAAGGTATTATTATTGCCGATACTAAATTTGAATTTGGATTAGATAGCCACGGTATACTGCATGTGATGGATGAAGTATTAACGCCCGATTCATCGCGCTTTTGGCCAGCCGAAACTTACCAAATAGGCAGCAATCCGCCTAGTTACGATAAGCAATTTGTACGTGATTGGCTGGAAAGTATTCACTGGAACAAAGCGCCGCCAGCGCCAGCACTGCCAGATGATGTGGCACAAAAAACCAGCGAAAAATATATGGAAGCGTTTGAGAAATTAACTGGCCGAAAATTAATTGATAGCTTGCCCGTATGAAATTAGGCGATAAACTTAAGCAAATTGCCGCTAAGTTGAAGGCTGAATTTAAGTTTTATCAACGTTTGCAACAACATCCACAAACACCAAGGTTCGCCAAAGCCCTATTGTGGTTGGCAATAGCTTATGTGTTGATGCCATTCGATTTAATTCCTGACTTTTTACCCATTATCGGCCAGCTGGATGAACTGGTGATTATTCCATTGCTGTTATACTTTGCGCTTAAGTTAACGCCGCCTCAAATTGTTGCGGCCTGTAAATATAATAACGAAGGCGAGCAGATATGATGGAGTATTTAATACAAACTTGGCAAATGATTTTGAATTTTGATGCGCATTTGCCAGAATTAGTCGCCATGCACGCCAATTTGGTTTATCTGATTTTATTTTTGGTCATTTTCTTAGAGATTGGTGTTTTACCGTTTTTCTTTTTGCCAGCAAACCCATTTTTGTTTGTATGTGGCGCGGTGTGGGCAGCGTCTTCACTCAATATTTGGCTGCTGTTAGCCGTATTAATTGCCGCAGCAATTTTAGGTAATTTAATAGCATATTGGCTTGGCAAAACAGTTGGCCAAGCTTTTTTTGTTGATTATTTAAAATGGCCAAAACAAGCAGCGCTAGATAAAACTCGCGTGTTTTATGATAAGCACGGCGAAAAAGGCTTTTTGGGTTCACTATTTTTACCTGTGATTCGCACAGTTGCCCCATTTTTAGCGGGCGTTACACAAATGCACTTTTTAAAATTTGCTCGCTCTGCCAGTATTGGCGCGGTATTGTGGGTGTTAGTTTGCGTACTTGCAGGTTACTTTTTTGGCAATATTCCCATTGTTAAAAATCATCTAGGTGCAATCACCGTTGCGGGCTTGGGTTTAGTCATCGTGGCCGTGTTGCTTAAAAAAGGCTGGCAGCGATTTAGCATTGCTAAATAATGAAGCAAACGTAACTTACTAATATTGCCGCAATAAATCATTAACAATCTCGGCGTATAATCGCTTTTTTTCGTTCAAGGCTGTATTCAACATGTCATTAAACCAAGTACCTTCTGGTAAAGATTTGCCCAATGATTTTAACGTCATTATTGAAATTCCTATGCAGGGCGACCCTGTAAAATATGAAGTGGATAAAGATAGCGGCGCAATTTTTGTCGATCGCTTTATGGGTACGTCCATGCAATATCCATGTAATTACGGTTATATTCCACACACGCTGGCCGATGATGGCGACCCAGTGGATGTGCTAGTGATTACGCCAGTGCCGCTGTTGCCAGGCGTGGTAGTGCGTTGCCGCCCACTCGGCATGTTGCAAATGACAGATGAAGCAGGTGGCGATGCCAAATTGCTGGCCGTGCCTGTTGAAAAAGTATGTGGTTTATATGCATATCAAAAAACTTATTTAGATGTATCGCCTTGGCGTTTAGAAATGATCTCGCACTTTTTTGAGCATTATAAAGATCTAGACAAAGGCAAATGGGTAAAAATTGAAGGCTGGGTTGGAATTGAGGATGCGCATAAAGAAATTATGGATGGTGTGGCGCGCTATAATAATGCAGAAGTAAAACCTGCTTTTTAAAACAAAATTTACTTTTTTACGCGCAAAAAGAGCTTTGGAAAACCAAGGCTTTTTGCTTTTAGATCGCATCGAGGGAAAATTGATGCTCTGTAACCCTCATAGATATAGGCTTTCGCATTCGATTTAGTGCTTTAGCACTTAGTGATAATGGTGATGCCAAGAACTGGTACAGGGCATATGTTTTGATGATGCAGAAAAACTAGGCTGCAACTACGCCAAATAAACTGCCAACACCTGCAGTGGCAGCCATGGCGAGCATGCCCCAAAAAGCCACGCGGCTTGCGCCTTTCCACATATTTGCGCCACCTGCTTTTGCGGCTAATCCACCTAAAGCCGCTAAAAAAATCAACGACATAACAGCCACATAAAGCACTGTATTTGTTGACGGGGAAATATACGCAATCAACAAAGGCATGGCTGCACCGACTGCAAACGAGAGTGCCGAGGCAAACGCAGCTTGCAGTGGGCGCGCGTTCATGACTTCACTAATTCCCAATTCATCGCGTGCGTGTGCGCCTAGCGCATCGTGCGCGGTTAATTCCACAGCAACTTTATGTGCTAAATCTGCCGTTAAGCCGCGCGCTACATAGATTCCAGTGAGTTCTTTCAGCTCACTTTCTTGGTCAGTTTCTAGCTCTAAGCGCTCTTTGGCTAAATCCGCCGATTCAGTATCCGATTGCGAGCTGACAGAAACATATTCACCTGCTGCCATCGACATAGCGCCAGCAACTAAACCAGCGACACCTGTGAGCAAAATTGTGGCTTGCGAGGTATGTGCTGCCGCGACGCCAATGATCAAACTAGCGGTGGACACAATGCCATCGTTAGCGCCCAGCACGGCAGCACGTAGCCAGCCGATGCGGTGGGAACGATGAAATTCAGAATGTCTAAACATGGACGCCTTAAATAAATTTTTCAAACAGTCTTATAAACCCAAAACTTGGTAAATTAATAACTTTGGTTTGCTTATATTAATACTGAAACTGACTATAACAATCATTTGGTTTGCTTGTGTAAACGTAGCCCAAATAAAAAAGGCGACTTAAGTCGCCTTTTTTAACTAACTAAAACAAATTAAGCATGTACTAATTATGCATGTGCTAGTTATGCATGTAATAGCGGCACAATCAATAAAGCAACAATGTTAATAATTTTAATTAGCGGATTCACCGCAGGACCAGCCGTATCTTTGTAAGGGTCACCCACAGTGTCGCCAGTCACAGCCGCTTTATGTGCGTCTGAACCTTTGCCGCCGTGGTTACCATCTTCAATATATTTCTTGGCATTATCCCACGCGCCACCACCAGTACACATCGAGATTGCTACAAATAAACCTGTCACAATTGTGCCCATTAACAAGCCACCAAGCGCTACTGGACCTAACAGCAAGCCCACTGCAATTGGCACAGCAACTGGTAACAGTGATGGAATCATCATTTCTTTAATCGCTGCGGTTGTGAGCATATCTACCGCTTTACCGTATTCTGGTTTAGCAGTGCCTTCCATAATGCCTTTAATATCGCGGAACTGGCGGCGTACTTCCTCAACCAC
>JANNWI010000166.1:0-4439 GCA_031414715.1 Methylophilaceae bacterium
AAAGTGCCAAACAATTGGTAAGCTTCGTCTAGTAAGCGCCAAACTGGGTCAATCACATCTTTGCCATGCGTATCAATTAATAAGTTGGGCGATTGCTGATAATGTCCTGCAATATGGCTATAAACAATGCGTTCAGCAGGAATTTGCCGCAAAAAATTGCTAGCATCAAAACCGAAATTAATACTATTCACATAAATGTTATTAACATCTAAATGCAACCAACAATCCGCTTCAACTAACACTGCATTTAAAAATTCAATTTCTGACATGCTAGAAATCGGCGCTGCAGCGTAAAATGAAGCGTTTTCTATCGCGATTTTTTGACCTAAAATATCTTGCGTTTGGCGGATCCGCGCTGCGACATATTTTACCGCTTCTTCTGTAAATGGAATGGGCAACAAGTCATACAAATAACCTGTTTTGCCATGATAATTATCTGAACAATAGCTTAAATGTTCGGTATAAAGCGGAATTTTATTACTGCTTAAAAAAGATTTAACTTGTTTTAAAAAGCCAGTATTGAGTGGGTCAATGCCACCTAACGATAAGCATAAGCCATGACAAGCAATTGGGTAGCGCTCTACAAACCAGGCTAAATCAGCTTGTGCTTTGCCGCCTGCACCTATCCAGTTTTCTGGGGCGATTTCGACAAAATTGATATTGGAAATTGAGGGATTTTGGTAGAGGCTTTGGATTTGGGGGATCAGCTCGCGCTTTAACCCCAAACCCACGCCTTGTATGTCAGCGAGTGTTGACACAGAATTTATATGACAGTTTGCAAACTAATGACCACATTTTCCTTCGCCGCATTTACCGTCTTTCGCTTTTTCAGCGCCTTCTTTTTTCATGTCTGCACCACATTTACCTTCACCGCATTTACCGTCTTTCATTTTACCGTCAGCTTTTTTCATGTCTGCACCACATTTACCTTCACCACATTTGCCATCTTTCATTTTTCCTTCTTCGTGATGGTCAGCCACTTGGTAGCCGCTAGACAATGATTTAATCGCGAATGGATTTTCTGCTGCGTTGACTGTAGCAGTACCAATTGATAATACAAACGCGCTTGTAACTGCCAATGCAACTGCTTTTGATGATGATTTCATGGATAAATTCCTTTTAAATTAATAAGTTATAATTAAGTACGTTTTGCACTTAATAAATCTGCGATGCGTTTTTTTGCAGCCGTTGGCATTTCGATAGTGTGATCAGTTTCGACAGAATCAACCATAGTTTTTATAGCAACGCGTAAGGTTTGTAAATGTTGACTAAATTGTTTGCAGTATTTGCAAACAAGTAGATGCAATCGCAGTGCAAAACGTTCACGCAATGTTAGTGAACGATCTAACGATTGTGAAATGAGTTGACTTGTTTGTTTGCAATTTAACATATGTAAACCTTTAAGCTCCTATCCAGTTAATTTCTAAACACTTTCTTAATCCCATGCGGGCTCTGTACAACATCACCCAAGCATTGGTCGCGCTTATATTCAGTTCCTTACAAATTTCTTCATTATCGGTTTCTTGTACATCGCGCATCAAAAATAGTTGGGCAGATTTAGCAGGCAGTTTATCCATACAGGTTTGCAAAACGCCTAAGAATTGTTTTTGTTCCAGCGCGTCCGTTGGCATGCCCCAGGCTTGCGGTTTGTCGGTCCAATGCCCTTTTTCATTAAAGAAATCGTCCATATTGGCATCTTCATCGTCCATTAAATCACTTGCCGCAATTTCGCGTACACTTTTGCGCATGATATCGATAATTTTATGTTTTAAAATACCTGTTAGCCAGGTACGTGGTGCTGATTGCTCGGCAAAGCTAGGCGATTTTATCGCCGCTAAAAAGGTTTCTTGCACCACATCTTCTGCCTGATGCGGGTCGCGTAATCTTGCCAACGCAAAGCGATACAGATAATCTCCGTGCTGGTTCAACCAGTCGTGCATATTCGATGTTGTCATTTATTGGTATTCAAACATGGAATTGCCGCTTAAGCAACCATGTCCGCCTTTTGTTGTAGTAGGCTAAGATAATAGTCGCTGTCGATTGCGGTATTGTTACGTTGCGCCTGCCAAATGATTTCACCCAAGCATTCCAAAATATCATGCAGCGCGTCATGTTCATTTTGATGTTTTATCTTTAATCTTTCATAAATAACAGCAATACCAATAGGCTGGTTAATGCTAATTTGTTCGAGGATAGATAAATGCAAGCTCATATGTAAAAACGGGTTGGTTTCGCCAAACTCAGGGAAATAATCCTGATGCTGATACTGTGTTGGCGTATCTAAAATGGCATGATATTCTGGGTGTAAGTGGATGACAACCAACGCGATTTTTTCTAAATCAGTCAGAAATTGATTGGCTTTAAATTTTGCCCATGCGACAAAAAAGAACTCACGCACTTCGTCACGTGACGGATTAAATAAACTCATATAGCGACTATATTGCTTTTAGCAAACAAACCTAATACGGCGGAGTATTGCAGCAGCTCGTTTACGCCATCAATCGGCGCAATTTCGCCGTTGCCGTAAAAGCCTATCAAAGGTAAGTCAGGAAACAGGGTTTTAATCAGCGCTAAATCTTGGTCACACCCGTTATAAAAATACGGCCCACGCCCTAGGCATGAAAATAATAGCGCAAATTCTGGTTCCACATCTAATTGGCGCCTAAGACTACTGGCTGTTTTTACAATATCAATTTGCGCCGCATCCACATCGCGCACTGCCCAGCTTAACCAGTCACCTTCTTTTAGCTGTTTGGTCAGCGTGACAGAGTCTTTATCTTGGTTAGCAATAATCAGCGATGCCAAACTATAGTTGCCACGTTCAATTTGGCTGGCCTTGCTGGCATATACAGCTACTAATTGATGATAAGGAATGTCATTGTTTTTAATAGCAATATCTTGTTTTTTGCAGGCAGATAACAAGGTGTTTAACGCAGGCAAATGAGCGATCGACAGTAAATCATTTCCAATGGTTTTGGTAATTCTACGTGGGGATGAAATTAATTGTAAACCATGCGATGCGGCGACTGCGGCGTGTGTGTTGGCTAGCGTCACCTCGCAATAACCCTGTGTATTACCCTTGCCATTTTGCCATACCGAAAACTGGCCTTGGCCAATCGCATCACCAGAAACACCGCCAAACCTGGCCACAGAGTCATTTAGCCAAGTGGTGTTAATGGCGTTTGGCGCAGTCAGAGTCATTAATAAGTGTTGGTTATTTTGTGTGTTTTGGCCAAAATTTAAATCAGAAAAAACCATGGCAGCAGCAGCTGGGCTATCTATTACCCAATCTTCCTCGGTAAAAATACCAGTAGCAGAGCAGCCAATAATTTGCGTGCAGCTGGCAGCTTTAGCCGCCGCCTTAATCGCAGATTGTGGATCGGCAGCAAACTCAGATGTTAAAAAAAGCAGCACGCTGGTAGGCGCATGGATATTGGCTTTCAGCATGGCAGATTCAACCGCCCTTGCAGCTAATTCAGGTGTTGGCGAAGTGCCCATCGCCAATCCTGTTGCAACTTTCATACCGCATTCTCTTGCATTAAAAAAGGCTTAGATAACGTTTTATCTTTATATTCACATAAATCAAAAATGCAACATTCGCCGCATTTTGGGTTACGTGCTGTGCAAGTATAGCGGCCATGCAAAATAAGCAAATGGTGCGCATCGTGCATAAATTCTGCTGGAATAGTCTTTAAATATTTTTGCTCGACCTGCAGCACGTTTTTGCCAACTGCTAATTTTGTGCGGTTGCCCAGCCGAAATAAATGCGTATCCACCGCAATAGTTGGCTGCCCAAATGCCGTATTTAAAATCACGTTTGCAGTTTTACGGCCAACTCCTGATAACGCCTCGAGAGCGGCTCTGTTATTGGGTACTATGCCATTATGCAAATCAATTAATTGCTGACAACATGCAATCACGTTTTTGGCTTTGGCGTGATAAAGCCCAATGGTTTTAATGTAACTTTCTAAAGCTTCAATACCTAAACTACATATCGCATGTGGTGTATTGGCAACTTTAAAAAGCTTGCGCGTGGCAATATTCACACCTTTATCGGTTGCTTGCGCCGACAAAATCACAGCAATCAACAGCTCAAAAGTGCTGTTATATTCTAGCTCTGTTGTGGGCTGTGAAATAGCCACACTAAGACGCTTAAAAATTTCAAAGCGTTTTTCTGCGTTCATTAGCCTGAGTTTGAATAAATCTAGTGTGCAGGCTTAAGCGCGCCACCAGATTGTGGCGTCGGTTTAGCTTTACGCTGCTCCGCCCAATTGCGCGCCGCAATTAAGCAGGCCAATCCCAAAAATGCACCTGGCGGCAAAATGGCCAACAAAAAGCCATGATAATCTGGGATCACAGTCAAAATGTAAGGTTTGAAGCTTGGGCCGAAGGCTAAATCTAGCCCAGAAAACAACGTGCCTTTACCAATAATTTCACGC
>JANNWI010000167.1:0-1883 GCA_031414715.1 Methylophilaceae bacterium
TTTTAAAACTCGAAGAAGACCGCTTTTTTGAAACTATTGAAAATGGCATGGTGATTTTAGAAACGGAACTTGCTAATAATCCAAGCATATTTAATGGTGACCTTGCTTTTAAGCTCCATGACACCTTTGGATTCCCTTTGGATTTAACTGCTGATATTTGTCGCGAACGTGGTGTAGCTGTTGATACAACTGGCTTTGACGCCGCCATGACGCGCCAAAAAGACCAAGCGCGGGCAGCAGGTAAATTTAAAGGTGCAACCAATGTGGAATATAGCGGCGCCAATACTGACTTTACAGGTTACGTAACATTAGAAACACAAACCACTGTTTTAGCACTCTATCAAAATGGCACCGCTGTAGCCCGCATGGATGAAGGCTCTCAAGGCATCGTTGTGCTCTCTAGCACGCCTTTTTATGCAGAAAGTGGCGGCCAAATTGGTGATAACGGCGTACTGAAAAGCGACAATGGCATATTCGCAGTAGAAGATACCCAGAAGATTCAAGCCGCAGTGTTTGGTCACCATGGTATTTTAAAAACTGGCGTGCTAAATGTAGGTGATACAGTAAAAGCCAACGTGGATATGGCTGCACGCGCTGATACAATGCGTAACCACTCTGCCACACACTTGATGCACAAAGCGTTGCGCGAAACTTTAGGCGAACATGTACAACAAAAAGGCAGCTTGGTAGATAGCGACAAAACCCGTTTTGACTTTGTGCATAATGCGCCCATGACTGATGCTGAAATCGCCATAGTGGAAGCGATTGTCAATGCGGAAATCCTTGCCAATGTCGCCACGCAATCTCGTTTGATGGATATTGAATCTGCACAAAAAACCGGCGCCATGATGTTGTTTGGCGAAAAATATGGCGATGAAGTACGCGTACTGGATATTGGCAGTAGCCGCGAGCTATGCGGCGGCACACATGTAAATAGAACAGGTGATATTGGCCTATTTAAAATTTATGCTGAAAGCGGCGTTGCAGCAGGTGTGCGTCGTGTGGAAGCCACGACTGGTAATGGCGCATTGAAGCTAATCAATGCACAACAAGCCTTGATTGCACAACTAGCGAACGAGCTGAAAGCACCTACTGGCGAACTTGCCAATAAGGTTGCGCAACTAAGCGAGCACGCAAAATCACTAGAAAAAGAACTGGCACGTTTAAAATCCAAACTGGCAAGTAGTCAAGGTGATGATTTAACCAGTCAAGCAGTTGAAATTAACGGTGTAAAAGTACTTGCCGTAATACTAGATGGCGCGGATGCTAACGCCTTGCGTGAGACGATGGATAAACTGAAAGACAAGCTGAAAACAGCTGCGATTGTGCTTGCCAGCGTAACTGATGGCAAAGTGAGTTTGGCCGCTGGGGTGACAGCAGATTTGATTGGCAAACTAAAAGCGGGTGATTTGGTTAACCATGTAGCCAGCCAAGTAGGCGGCAAAGGCGGCGGCAAGCCAGATATGGCAATGGCGGGCGGTATTGATGCCAGTCAGCTACCAAAGGCCTTGGCAAGTGTGGAAAATTGGGTAAAACAGAAACTTTAATTAAAAGATATAGATTATGGCGTTAATTGTACAAAAATACGGCGGTACTTCAGTGGCGAATCCTGACAGGATTCGTAACGTTGCAAGAAGAGTGGCGCGTTACAAAGCGATGGGGCATCAAATTATCGTGGTGGTTTCTGCTATGTCTGGCGAAACTAATAAACTGATTGCACTGGCTAAAGAAATTATGCCAGAACCCGATCCGCGCGAGCTGGATGTGATGCTTGCAACTGGGGAGCAAGTGACCTGCGCAATGACCTCACTGGCTTTGATGGAACTTGGTATTAAAGCCAAAAGCTATACCGGTGCGCAAGTTAAAATTTTGACTGATAGCGC
>JANNWI010000168.1:0-6470 GCA_031414715.1 Methylophilaceae bacterium
ACATGCGCTCTGGTGAAAATTGATTGCGTTTATCTAAGCTATCCAAACAGCTAAAAAATGCTTGCACATCAACCACATCCGCTTGCTCCCACAAGCAAGCGGCGCCGTTTAGCATTAGCCACACGCCGCGTACCCATTTGCTGGTACTGGTGCGGCCTTGTGATTCAAACGCTTCGTCAAAAATAGCGCGTACATGTTGCAAACGTACTTGGCCGTCTGTAGATAAAGTTTGAATTAACGCATCGTTTTGCATTAGCTGCCAAATGGTTGAATAATGGTTACTGCCTGCAAGCGCATGCAAATCGTGCAGCGTAAGGCCACACCAAGGCGCACGCAATACAGCCAACCAGTGCACGCGATCTGCTTTGTGATGTAGCGCATGCGTAAGTGCCAGCAAATCTTGTACTATTTGACGGCCAGCCAGCACCTCAATTTCTAGCGCTTGAAACTTAATATCGGTATGCAATCTGCGCAGTGTGGTGACCAATGGCTTCAAGTGATTTTTGGCGCTCACTAATACCGCTATTTTTGCGTTTGGGTTTGCCACACTTTCGCGCTTAATAATAGCAATCACCGCTTCGGCTTCATGTTGTTTAGCCACTTCAGTACTGTTTTTGATGGTTGAATCGTTTTTAAGAATGGCATGCACTTCAACAGCGCTATTTACATTATGTTTGTCAGCATCAGCTATAGATGGTCGATATTTCACCGCGCCTTGATTTTCATCATCAAACGCTGCAAAAAGTGGCGTAAACGTTTGGTTAATCCAGCCCACTATTTCTGGCGTTGCGCGGTTGTTACGATACAGCTGCAGGCGTTGCAGTTGAATATCGCCAATGCCATTTTGTGCAGCATTAATAAACAAGCTTACATTCGCTTTGCGAAAGCGATAAATGGATTGCATGGGGTCACCCACGCAGAACAATGTACGGTCATCGCCAGTTTGCCAACCACGTGTTAGTTGTTCCAATAACTTAATCTGGCTGGGGCTAGTGTCTTGAAACTCATCCACCAACAAGTGTTGAATTTGGTAATCTAATTTTAGCGCCAGATCAGTTGGCGTGTCGCTTTCGTCATTCAGGGCTTGTGTCGCGCGCTGTGCAATCTCCACAAAATCCACTTCGCCCGCTTGTTGAAACACCAGCCATAATTGCGCCACCGCCAAGTTGAGTAGTTTTGATAAAGCGGCAATCATCTGCCAACTATCTAAAGTTGTATAGAACGTAGGTAATGCGAGTATCTTGGCTAAACTGTTTGCAAAGTCTGGCATTACTTCAAGTGATTCTAAATAAGTTTTAAAGTTTGCTTTTTCGCTTTTATACTCTGGCGTAAAGCCAATGTTTTTATCTACCTTAGCTCTAATAGTATTTTCTTTTGTGAGTAATAGTTCACGAACTGACAGCCACATAGGCAGTGCTTCTGCATGCGTTGTTAATGGAGCATCCCAATCAATTAGTAATCTGATTATTGAGTCATTCGTATTTAACTGGCCAGCAGCAAATCTAGCCAAAGGCATTAATTGATGTTGCAAGTCAACATTAAAAACTTGAGACACGGACGCCAGTTCACACTCGATTAAATAGCGTAAAGTGTTTTGTAGTTGTTTTGGCTCAATTTCATGCTGTGCTTGATGCAGCCACTGGTCGCGCTTTTGCAGCATGCTCACCAGCAAGCCAGTCAGTTGTGCGGCATTGTTTTCTACATAACGCAGCGCAGTTTTTACAATGTCGCCATGTTCGGTATGTTCTAGCAAAGCCAACGTTTGTTCTGCCGCTTGCGCATACAAAATACTGGTATCATCGGCCACTTTTGGTTGTGCGCCAAAGCGGCTTAATAGTGGCATTTGTCGTGCTAAATGCGCACATAAACTATCAATGGTAAAGATACGCAAACGCGATGGATTTTCAATCAGCTGCCAGTTATTCGCTTGTGCTTGCTGCAAAGCTTTTAGGCTTAAATCATAAGTAATTTGTTTGTGTGCTTGTGATGGCGGTGTTAGGTTTGCAGCTGCCATTAAGCTATCTAAAATGCGCAATCGCATCTCCGCCGCCGCTTTGTTGGTAAAGGTAATCGCAATAATTTCTTCTGGCACATTGACCGTTTGCAGTAATTTTAAATAACGCTGGGTAAGCAACTCAGTTTTGCCAGCGCCGGCTGGCGCCTCTACAATAAAAGAGCTCAGTTGCAATGCGCGTGTTCGATTTTCTTCATCTTCTAATAACAATTGCGCGCTCATTTGTTGCCCTTAAAGCGCTCAAATTGTAGTTGTCGTTCGGGCAAGCGCAACAGTGGTATTACTTCGCAATAAGCCAAGTTGGCTTCATCCTCAAATTTTACGGCGGCTTCGCCAAGTTTTATTTCTTCGGCAATCGCTTCAATGCAGATTTTCCAGTGTTGTAACAAGTGCTGCCAGCTGTTAAATGGCTGCGTAAACTTAGGTTTGCGCTTATCTTTGTCTATTTCAAAATTGGTTTCTACAACGCCAAAAAAAGCATGCTCAGCAGTTTTTACCATGCCAAATTGCACGCCAGTCGCAGCATATGTTTCATCATAAAATACGGCATAAATAGGTAATTGCGTCTCGGTAATGCGCGCCTCACCCCAGCTGCTCATGTTGGGTTTTTGGCCTGTTTTGTAGTCTATAAACTCAATGCCACCATTTTCAAGCTGGTGAATACGGTCAATTTTTAGTGAAACTTCTATGCCGCCAATTAGCACTTTTTTGTCCGCTTCGCAGGCGATTATTTCAAAAGGAATATCACATTGTTTCTCGTACCTTAACCAATCACCAACCAGTTTATAAAGTCGTTCATGCTCTAATGCCAATAAGTTTTCCGACAGCGACTTTTGCTGTTTAGTCACATCATCTAACGCTGTTTTAATGGCAATATTTAAGGCTTGTGCCAAAGTATCTTCTGACATATCACGTAAATCAGCAAAATGACGCTTTTGCCAAAACTCTGCTAATACGCTATGCACTAAAATACCGCGTGTCATACTATCTAGGCCATTGCTAGGCGTTTTAAGCGCTTTTGCGCCCAACCTAAATTGGTAAAATGCCCAAGCAGGGCAAATGGCTTGCGCGCGGAACAAGCTGGTGCCACCGCCCACATGCTCGCCCGCGCGAACAGAAGGCGCCATGTGATCATCAATAAATGCTAAATCTTGTTGGCCAAGTTGGCTTAAAGTTTCTGCTAATGTTTGTGCAAGGCTGGTATTTATCAGCTTGGCAATATCGCGCATAAAGGGCGAAGGGCGCAATTGGCTATTGCCTTCGGCAAGGCTGCTAGAAAAGACGATACTGTTGGCAGAGTGTAGTAAACGTTGCTGTACTTTAGCTGCAAACTCGGCTTGCACGCTGTTATCCGCATTTGGAAGCTTTGCAGCTCGCTGAATATTCGCGGGCAACAGTGGGTTAGGGCGTGCAGGTGGTGGCCAGATATGGTCGTTCATGCCCATACACCACGTGGCATCCACAGGCTTGCTCAAGGCTTCCATAATGCCTAAAATTTGGATTGAAGATTCATTCTCGGTTTCGGCTTGAAACACTTGGTCGGCACAGATTTTTTGTAAAATTTGTACCGCTTCGGCTTGGTATAAGTTGTTGCCTAGCATATCCAGTTGTTTAAGTTGATTCAGCGCCTTTTGCCAAGCGGTATGGGCTTGATATTCAATACTAGATAACATTCTTTCGCCAGGCCAACGTAATGCAATTAGTATGTCTGCCAGCGTTTGCGACCATTCTGCTGCGCTTAATTTTTTGTTGCTTAATAGTGGCTCGGCAGCGCTGATGTGCGCCAATAAATGGCTAATGTGTAGTCCTTTGCCAGTTTGCTGATTAGCAAATGTAATCAATTGCGCACGCGTAAATTGCATGGGTAAATGCTCGCGCATTTTGGCATCTAGCTGCGCGCGCGCATCTGCTTCTTGACTATTATTAGACCAAAATAGCGATAATAAAACAGCCGATACATCGGCCTGCCGCAAGTGATAACTGCTAAACAGCCGCAACAAATTAAGCGCGCTTTGAATCATTGGCTGCTGGCTAAGCGGTGTACCAAGTGAAAAGTTGTAACAACGCGCGGCATTCAATTGGCTGCTGCGCAGGCTGGCAGGGTAAAAAACGTCATCTAGTAAATCGGCTAGCTGGTTTCTAATTTCGCTTAATTTAGGTGAAACGATGGCGAGTTTAGCGTTAGGATTTTCTTGCAGTTGTTGTTTGGCCCAAGCCACCGCTGCACGACATTCTGCCTCTTGGTTTTCTAGCGCGATATGTTGCGTATTTGCGGCTTGCGAATTAGTGCCTACAAATTCAGCCACTTCTATACCTAGCCCAATTAGAATCTCGCGCAGGCGTTGCTCTTGCGGTGCGGTTTGGTCAAAACCGGCGAACTCAATACGTGGGTAAGTTTTAGCTAAGCTTGTAGTTGCTAGGCTGGCACCCGCATGGATACTGGCTCCCAGAGCACCTTTTTGAATGATATCTAGCTGCCAATCGAGATAACGCACACTTTCAAGCACATTCAGCTGTTGACAGCGTTGCTGAAACGCACGCTGCCATTGCACAAACTGACGCGCTTCTTCACTCATTTGGTCGCGCGGCACATATAACTGCCATGCAACCATGTATTTATTGGCCTCTATGGCAGCACTGGCTAAGCCTGCCACATCAAATAAATCGCTAAAACTATTTTTGTTTAACGATTGCACAATGACTTGCTGCCACAATATTTGCTCGTTAAGCGGGCTTAACAGCATTTGCGGTACAGCAATGTGGCCAGCCAGCAAATGTTGCTCGGTAATATTATCTAACCATTGCGTTAGCGTCAGTATTGGCGGGCTTTGCCACTGCGTTAAACCAGCGCTGATATTTAGTGTAGCAATATCGTTTTTAATGCTATGCGCAAGGCGTGCGCTTGGGCACAAAATCAATTTGTTTAACATTGCATCATTCTATTGGATAATAACGCTTTAGATAATATTGGCTTTATAAATAAATCCGGTAATGGAGAAACAACATGTTGGCAAAAATTGCAAAATTATTAAAATATTCACTTTGGCTGCTGTTGCTGCCGCTTGCGCTATTTGCGCTTTATACTTGGGCAACACTAACGTGGGTATATTCTAGCGGTGAGCGTGCGGGTTATGTGCAAAAACTCTCGCAAAAAGGCTTTGTTTGCAAAACGTTTGAGGGCGAATTGGTGTTGGTTTCTATGCCTGGCACGCAGGCGGAAAAGTTCTTTTTTACGGTGCGTGATGCAGCGGTTGCTAAACGTATTAATGACACAGTTGGCAAGCGTGTGCGTTTGATTTATGAGGAGCATATTGGTATTCCGACCAATTGCTTTGGCGAATCTGGTTATTTTGTGCAAGATGTACAATTACTGGATAAACCGCAAATTGAGATGATACAAAAAAGTGAGCCTCAATAACAATGGCGGGCGCCTTGGCAATCAATGATGAAAAAAACTACATCACACCACAAGGTTTTGCGGCACTGCAGGCCGAGTTTCATGCGCTTTATAAAGTAGAGCGACCAGAAGTGGTGCGCACAGTTTCTTGGGCGGCCAGCAATGGCGACAGAAGTGAAAATGGCGATTATATTTATGGCAAAAGAAGATTGCGCCAGATAGATGGGCGCTGTAAACATTTGATGAAGCGCATGGATTTAGCCGAAATTGTATATAGCAGTTTGCAACAACATTTAGAAAAAGTATTTTTTGGTGCCTACGTCACATTGTTCAATTTGGCGGATGATAGCGAAACGATTTATCGCATTGTTGGTAAGGATGAATTAGAGCCAACCAAAGGCTATATTAGTTGGGTTTCGCCATTGGCTAAGGCCATGCTTGGTAAAGCAATTGGCGATGTGGTGAAAGTGATTACACCCAACGGTGAGGCCGAGTTTGAAGTTGTAGAGATTCGCTATTAACTGCGCGGTTTGAACTTATCCACAAAATAGGCTATCCTAAAACTATGTTTAAGCGCTTTTCACATTATGTTGCTTGTTTGCTATTGGTATTAATGCCAGTTCATGCCTTGGCAACCGCCAATATGTTGGTATGCAATAGCCTAATGCAATCGCAAGCGATAAAGCAATCGCTTAATGCCATGCCCTGTCATCAGTCTGTGACCAATACCGAGTCTGAAACCAGTGACAAATCGCCTTGCAAAGCCAGTTGTGCCAGCGTGTGCGCCAATATGTGTGCAATGACAGTATTGTCTGTGGCTATACAATCCGGTTTTGCGTTAAATTTAACTCAATTATTTAGTTTTAATAATCTGCCCTACGTTTCAATCACCCAACCCAACCTGCAACGCCCACCCATCACTTTTATCTAACAGCCTAATTGCGTCCAAAATTTGGTTTGCCCCAATTTGACGACGCGTTAATTTGGTTTGATGACTTGTCAACAGTCAATCAAACGTTTAGATAAAGGAAACATCATGATTTATAACCGTTTTAAAAC
>JANNWI010000169.1:0-2597 GCA_031414715.1 Methylophilaceae bacterium
GGAAATTTTGGTGCGCTACCAAAACCACCATTTTCAAAATCGAAGCTACTTTCCAACGAAGTAAATGCTAACTTTAATGTATCTTGCGAAGCACTTAGTGTGCTGCTGGGCGCTGGAATGGTGCGTTTTAGTGCATCGATCAATTGTGCATTTTGCACAGCTAGATCATCTTTTTTCTGATGATAAAATGCCGCCACGCGAGGAATTAAATCGGCAAAGCCTGGCAATTGATAACGCGGCGTTTTAGGAAAGTAAGTGCCCGTAAAATACGGTTGCTGATCGGGCGTTAAAAAAACCGTTAGTGGCCAACCACCACTTTTTTGGCTGAGCATGCTGTGCGCAGTTTGATAAATTTGGTCAATATCTGGGCGTTCTTCACGGTCTACTTTTATGTTGATGAAGTGCTCGTTCATGATGGCGGCCACTGCTTCATCTTCAAACGACTCATGTGCCATGACATGGCACCAGTGGCAAGCCGAATAACCAATAGAAAGCAAAATCGGCTTGTCTTGCGCGCGCGCTAATGCAAGCGCATCTTCTCCCCACGGGTACCATTGCACAGGATTATCCGCATGTTGTAATAAATAGGGGCTGGTTTCAGTGTTTAGATGATTTTTCATAACACTCATTTACATCGAGAAAAAAATAATGCTCTATAAGCCTCATGGGTATTGGCTCACAGAGCATCGATTTAAAGTAAGTCATGTAAAGGTAGTACTTTTTATAGTTCTTCCACGCTGTATTCCACGCTCATGGTGTGCGTTTTATTGGGCGATATGACGACTGAGTTTTCCAGAGCATTACCAGTTTCAACGCAAAGCATGTTTTTCCACTCATCTTTTTCGCCCATGTCGCTCATTTCAGCCGCTTTATCGGCCCATGGGTTCCAGATAATGGTAGATGCACTGTGTGATTTTCCAATACGAATACTACGATTGAAGCCCGCATCTTGAATCACGACATCATCGCCCGTGTTTAAATATACCCGATCAAATTCGCCAGTAAACTTAATTGCGCTATTTTGTACGCGCCGCTCATAATGAAATACCTTGTCAGAATACAGTGTGTCGTCTAAGCCTTTTACATCAATATTAGCCACATCGCTCACATTAAAATAAGTGTGAAATGCCTCGCCCACCATAAACGGGTGGCTTGCTTTATTGGTGGTTGATAAATCAATGCGCAGCAACTCGCCCACGGTAATTGTCATGGTCAAAAAATATGGATACGACAATTGGCGACGCGACTCTGCAGTTTCCATCATTTGCAAACTCAACCTAGTCGAACCATTTTTTAGCGTATCTGCGTCCACTAGCTGCCAGGGAATCACCCGCGCAAAACCATGTGGGCATAAAGTGCTATCAGTTGGGTGTGCACCAAACCATGGCCAACACACAGGAATACCGCCGCGAATAGAGCGGCCTTTTATATAGCGCGCGTTGGATGAAAGCCACAATACGGGATGCTTTTCTACTTTTGGCTGCCAACTAATAATGTGTGCACCCTGCAATGCAATTTTTGCAGTGGCTAAATTATTGTCTATCTCGATGTATTCAAGACCATTTTCATCTTGTATGACTTTTAGTTGCGGTTTAATTTTAAAATCTACTGCCATTACTTTTGTATCCTTTTGGATTATCTTTATGGTTTATTCAGGTGTGCTATATTTTTATTGTTTATATATTTGCTTTACTGTTCTGTTTGAGACTACTTCTCTATTTGCGATACGTCACGCACTGCGCCACGCGCCGCACTGGTGCTCATTGCTGCGTAAGCACGTAAAGCTGGCGAAACATGACGCTCACGACTTACTGGCTTCCACGCGTCTTTACCTTTAGCTATCATTTTTGTGTGGCGATGCGACATTTCAGCATCGCTGATTGCTAAGTGAATGCTGCGATTTGGAATATCAATTTCGATGGTATCACCCTCTTCCACCAAGCCAATCGCGCCGCCTTCGGCTGCTTCTGGGCTGGCATGACCGATACTCAAACCAGATGTGCCTCCAGAAAAGCGGCCATCGGTTAATAGCGCGCACACTTTGCCTAAATCTTTCGATTTTAAGTAAGAAGTTGGGTATAGCATTTCTTGCATGCCAGGGCCGCCGCGCGGGCCTTCGTAGCGAATGACCACTACGTCACCTGCCACAATTTGGTCGGCCATAATGCCTTCAACTGCTGCATCTTGACTTTCAAAAATACGCGCGCGGCCAGTAAACTTAAGTATAGAATCATCGACGCCCGCCGTTTTTACAATGCATCCATCTAAAGCAATATTGCCATATAACACGGCCAAACCACCATCTTGCGAATAAGCATGCGCCTTGTCGCGAATACAACCTTCTGCGCGGTCATCATCAAGCGTGGGGTAAAGCATGCTTTGACTAAACGCGATGGTGGTAATAATACCGCCTGGCGCTGCGCGATAGAATTTTTTTACATCTTCGTCGTTGGTCACTTTAATATCCCATTTATCCAGCGCCTCGCCCATGCTGGGTGAATGCACAGTGGGAATATCACGATGAATCACACCTGCGCGATCTAGCTCGCCCAAAATACCCATTACGCCACCTGCACGATGCACATCTTCCATGTGGT
>JANNWI010000170.1:0-6199 GCA_031414715.1 Methylophilaceae bacterium
GTGGAACAGCACCGTCGCGCCAGGCGATGTGGTGGTGGTAGATCGCAACTGCCATAAATCCATTTTGCACGCGATTATTATGACGGGTGCTATTCCCGTGTTTTTGATGCCTACGCGCAACCATTTTGGCATCATTGGGCCAATTCCAAAAAGCGAGTTTGAGTGGGAGAACATTCAAAAGAAAATCGACCGCAATCCATTTATTACAGATAAAAAAGCCAAACCGCGTGTACTCACCATTACGCAATCCACCTATGACGGCGTGCTGTACAACGTTGAAGAAATTAAAGATATGTTGGACGGCAAAATCGATACACTGCATTTTGACGAAGCTTGGCTGCCACATGCAACATTCCACGATTTTTATGGTGATTATCACGCCATTGGTGAAGGTCGCCCGCGTTGCAAAGAGAGCATGGTATTTTCTACGCAATCTACGCATAAATTGCTAGCGGGCTTAAGCCAAGCAAGCCAAATTTTGGTGCAAGATGCCGAAAATAATAAGCTAGATCGAGATGTATTTAACGAATCTTACTTAATGCATACGTCTACCAGCCCGCAATATTCAATTGTTGCCAGCATTGATGTCGCTGCTGCCATGATGGAAGCGCCAGGTGGTACTGCATTGGTTGAAGAAAGCTTAATGGAAGCCCTCGATTTCCGCCGCGCCATGCGCAAAGTAGATGAAGAATGGGGTGCCGACTGGTGGTTTAAAGTGTGGGGGCCAGACGATTTAAGCGAGGAAGGCTTAGAAGAGCGTGAGTCGTGGATGCTGCACGCCAATGATGCTTGGCATGATTTTGGCAATTTAGCACCAGGTTTCAATATGCTCGATCCGATTAAAGCCACCATCATTACGCCAGGCTTAGATATTAAAGGTGATTTCTCAGATAAATTTGGCATTCCAGCTGCGATTGTGACCAAATATCTGGCTGAGCATGGCGTCATCGTTGAAAAAACCGGGCTATATTCATTTTTTATTATGTTCACCATTGGCATCACTAAAGGACGTTGGAACACGCTGGTAGCAGCTTTACAACAATTTAAAGATGATTACGACAAGAATCAGCCATTGTGGAAAGTGTTGCCTGAATTCTGCCAAAAACAACCACGTTACGAAAAAACTGGCTTGCGCGATTTGTGCGAGCAAATTCATGCGGTGTATAAAGCCAATGATGTGGCGCGCTTAACCACTGAAATGTATTTATCAGACATGATTCCTGCAATGAAACCGACTGACGCTTTTGCAAAAATGGCGCATCGCAAGATTGACCGCGTACCGATTGATGAGCTGGAAGGTCGCGTGACGGCAGTACTGCTAACGCCCTACCCACCTGGCATTCCGCTACTAATCCCAGGTGAGCAATTTAACAAAACCATTGTCAATTATTTAAAATTTGCACGTGAATTTAACGAGAAATTTCCTGGGTTTGAGACTGATAACCATGGCTTAGTCAAAGAAATGATTGATGGAAAAGCGTACTACCACGTAGATTGCGTCGAGAAATAATACGTAACATGTTGAAATGAACAAAGATATTCATGATTAGCCCGTTCGGGCTATATACAGATTCCAAGCGTCTGATTATTATCAGTCAAAATTCAACAACACTAGGGGTTATAACATGTTCAAAAAATCAATCTTAGCGACTTTACTGCTAGCTTCTGCTAATGCTTTTGCCAGCCCAGTTAATTTAAGTTTTGTTTCTACCAACTCTACCAAATACACGCAAGTATCAGTTAATGGTAGCAGTTTAAACACATCTATCGGTAGCTACAATTTAAAAATTGACGGTATAAACACAGTCGGTTTTTGTGTGGATCCATTTCAATGGGCTTCTAGTACAACAAGAACCTACGATAAAAGTAGCTTAGACGCCACGGATTTTGCTTCCAGCAACGGTGCAACACGCTTTGCCAATGCACAAAAATTATACGACAACGCTTATGCTGGCTTATCAGGTTCAACGCAAACCGCTGGCTTCAATTTGGCCTTGTGGGAGATTTTTCATGACGATTTAAGTACCACAACTGGTAATATTAAAAACACTTGGGCTAGCAATATTGGTATGTTAGCAGCAGCTAATACGTTTTTGGGTGCTTTAAGCGGTTGGACTGCAACCAATGCCTATGACTTAACATTTTACGGAAGCGGTCGTTATCAAGATTTCTTAGTTGCTACGCCATCTGCAGTGCCAGTACCAGCAGCGTTACCACTATTAGCATCTGGATTAGTTGGTTTTGTCGCATTACGTCGTCGCAAAGCAAACCAAGCTTAATTCAAACCACACTTAATTTAAACCAAAGTTAATAAATTTTGGTTGGTTAACAAAAAAGGTTCTTTTATAGAACCTTTTTTTATTAGAATTACTTTGATATTTTTTTCTCATACTGCACATAATCAAAAGCTAAACCCTGCTCGCTAATATGTGATTCGCGACTGATTTGTTGCCACTCACTTGAAATGTTTGGGAAGAATGCATCGCCTGTAAAATCTGCTTGCACTTCTGTAATGTAAAGTTTAGTAGCATGCTTTAAGCCTTCTACATACAACTCAGCTCCGCCAATGACAAATGGTTCAGCATCGCCAGCAGCCAATAACACAGCGGCTTGTAGGCTATGCGCAATTAGCGCATCTTCAATTTGATAAGCTTTATTACGCGTCACAATAATGGTGGTGCGCCCTGGCAATAAGCGCCCAAGTGATTCATAAGTTTTGCGACCCATGATGACATGATGACCCATAGTGAGTGCGCGAAAACGTTTTAAATCCTCCGATAAATGCCAGGGAAGTGTATTATTAATGCCAATGACATTATTTTTTGCGTGTGCGACGATGAGTGAGAGTGGTTGCATAGGCGTATTATACTAGTGTTTTATTTCTACTTTTATTTTTACTTATATTCTTAATTAACACTTAAAATTGACACTTAAATTTTACGCCACTTGCAAATTAGCTACCCAAAATCGTTTTTAAAACTGCTTCTACTAGGCTTTGCACTGGTCATGTTGCCTTTGTTAGTAGCTTTTGTAAACGCAAACTTACAATTCAGCAAACTCACTAAGCAAAGCTTGTTTAACATGTCACAAGCAGTGGAAACCACACGCAGTAACCGTATTTTGCTAGAAGAGTTAGCGGTGATGGAGCGTAGTGCGCGCCAATACTTTGTATTAAAAGACAAGCTACTACTCACTAATTACATCAATGCGCATCGACGCTTTGTCAGTGCTGTCAATGACTTACAACAACAGCCGATAACCAAGCCGCTGTTGGCGGATTTAAGTATATTTTCTTTGCAAGAAAAGCGTTTGTTTTCTACCATTAGCCAAGCCAGTGATGCTTTCGATTTTGACCAAACCATTGCTGATGCATTTACCAGCTTAAGCTTGCAAGCTGATAAAATTATTTACGAAAATAATCAGTTGATTGATGAACAATCTGCTTTATTTGAAACCAGAGTAAACAAAACCCAGCGTATATTATTTTTACAAACTCTTACACTGATTCCGCTGGCGATTGTGACTGCTGGTATTATTACATGGATGATTGCTAGGCCGATTCGCCGCATGGATGACGCGATTAATCAGCTTGGCGCGGGAAACTATACGCAAAGCATTAAAATTAATGGTCCTGGCGATTTGCGTAAACTTGGCGCACGGCTAGATTGGTTGCGTATTGCCTTAAAAGACTTGCATCAGCAAAAGCAACATTTTTTGCAACAAGCCTCGCATGAGCTTAAAACGCCGCTAACCGCTATTAGAGAAGCCAGTGAGCTATTAAACGATGGCATTGCAGGGCAACTAAATGCGCAGCAAACCGATGTGATTCGAATATTGCGCGATAATAGTTTGCGGCTACAAACCATGGTAGAAAACTTACTTCAATATAATCAGATTAAGTTTACTAATAATCCTTTAGATGACTCAAAACAAAATGGTCTACAACAGCCTCTAAGTAGCATCCTAGATGACATTATTAAAGCTTATGAGTTAAGCATACGCAATAAAAATATTCAGGTAAACATACACACAGAAAATATTATCATTCAAAAAAACACTGAAAAGCTGCGTAATATTTTAGACAACTTAATCTCTAACGCAGTAAAATTTACGCCAGAATTTGGCGAAATTAACGTCACTGCCAGCAAAAGTAAATCGACTATTACAATCGGCGTAAAAGATACTGGACTGGGAATCGATGAAAAAAGCAAGTTTGCGCTGTTTGAGCCATTTTATCGTGGCAAACAACCTAGCGGCAGTTTAGTTTCCGGCAGCGGTTTAGGTTTATTTATTGCTAAAGAGGCCGCTAACGCACTTAATGGTGAATTGACGGCTATACCAAACGATGTTGGCGCGCACTTTGTATTAGTGATTCCCTCTTCTAATTTGAATGCTTAGACAGATGAAAATACCTTTTCTATTATTATGGGCTTGCTTTGCAACTGCCTGTGCAACACAGCCGAATAAAACGCTTGTCAATAAAACACCAAGCGAGACTAGCACTGTTAATAAATCAACTACAGCCGTAAAGATTATTCCGAGTATGAGTATTGATGCAATTGAATACTTAAACTTTGCAGAAACTTTTTCTAACTTGCCGATAGATTCTCAAAAGCAAATGCTGCTGGAGACTAATCAAGTGCTTGTACTTAACCCCAACGATCTGCTGCACCGCATGAAATTGGTGATGATTTATGGCTTGCCTAGCAGCATGCTACCCGATACTGTTAAAGCACAACAATTACTGCAAAAAGTGATGCAGGAGGATATTTTGGCCAACTCTCAATTGGCGTTTGCTAATTTATTATTTGATCATTTAGCCATGGTGAATAAACTATCCAAAAACAACAACGGGGAGCCGAAACGACTAGAAAGTTTGCAGCAGAAAAATGAGAGCTTACAGCAGAAGCTTGACGCTACGCAGCAAAAGCTAGAAGCCTCCCAACAAAAGCTTGAGGCCGCACAGCAAAAACTAGATGAGTTAAAGAAAATTGAAAAATCGATGGGTGAGCGCGATACCGCGCCGAAAAAATAATATTGGCTAACATGACGCTACAAATTCTAATTGTTGATGACGATGCAGATATTTTAAAGCTACTAGAGATGCGCTTGGTAGCGAGTGGCTATCAAGTCACCAGTGCGCAGTCGGCGCAGCAAGCGCTAGCATTATTTAGCATGCAAACACCCGACTTGGTCATTAGTGATTTACGCATGTCCAATATGGATGGCTTGGCTTTATTTGAAGCAGTGCACACGCTAAACCCAACCGTACCGTTTATTTTACTCACTGCGCATGGCTCAATTCCTGATGCAGTATACGCAACACAGCAAGGCGTATTCAGCTTTTTAACCAAGCCTTTTGATAGCAAAAGCTTACTGGCGCAAGTAGAAAGTGCGCTTAAAATTGCGCCTAATACACAGCCTAATAACCTGCCCACTTTGTCTACTGATAACAGTTGGTGCGCCAATATTATTAGCAGCAGCCAGCAAATGCAAAGCCTGCTGGCAAAAGCTAAATTGGTGGCCGCATCTGACGCCAGCGTGCTGATTCAAGGTGAAAGTGGCACTGGTAAAGAACTGTTTGCACAGGCAATTCATCAAGCCAGCACTCGTGCTAACAAACCATTTGTTGCGATTAACTGTGCAGCATTACCTGAGCCACTATTAGAGTCTGAGTTATTTGGCCACAGTAAAGGTGCGTTTACCGGCGCTACGCGCGATCATCCTGGCTTAATTAAAAATGCGCATGGCGGTACGCTATTTTTGGACGAGATTGGCGATATGCCGCTTGCGATCCAAGTCAAACTGTTACGCGCCTTGCAAGAGCGCATGATACGGCCAGTTGGCTCTACCGAACAAACCAGTATTGATATTCGGTTAATTTGCGCCACCCATAAAAATTTGACTGAGGCGATGCAGGTCAATCAATTTAGAGAAGATTTTTATTACCGTATTAATGTGGTCAGTTTAGAGATTCCACCCTTGGCTGCAAGGCGCGAAGATATTGGCTTGCTAGCCAACCATTTTTTAACTAGCCTAAATAGAAAATATCAAAAAAAAATAAATGGCTTTGCTCCAGAGGCGCTTGAAACCTTGCTGGCAGCGCCGTGGCCAGGCAATGTGCGGCAATTACAAAATATAATCGAGCAAGTGGTGGTGCTAGCCACCACGCCAATTATTACCAGTAAATTAGTACAAA
>JANNWI010000171.1:0-1809 GCA_031414715.1 Methylophilaceae bacterium
GCCCAGCTAGGCATAGATGATTTTAAGCCGCAAGCTTCTCCTGTCACTTTGTGGGATGTGTTTGGCGTGAAAGGCCACCCTGTGCGCACCACTATTGCTGACATGGGCCCATTATTGCTCGCCAGAATGTTGAACTTAAATGACGTGCAAAGTGGCGTTTTGAATAGCATCTTCAAAATTTCTGATGACAACGGCTGGCTGCTTTTAGATTTAAAAGATTTGCGCGCCATGAGCCAGTATACGGCGGAAAATTCTGCTAAGTATCAAACTGAATATGGCAACATCTCTGCCGCCAGCGTAGGCGCGCTGCAGCGGGCATTGCTACAGGTAGAAACCGAAGGTGGCGACTTATTATTTGGCGAACCTGCGCTTAATTTAGATGATTTGCTGCAAACCGATGCGCAAGGCCGTGGTGTCATTAATATTTTGGCTTCAGATAGGCTTTTTAATTCGCCACGCGTATACGCCACGCTCTCATTGTGGTTGCTTTCAGAGCTGTTTGAAAAACTGCCCGAAGTGGGCGATTTAGATAAGCCAAAATTGGTATTTTTCTTTGATGAAGCGCATTTATTATTTAGCGATGCACCGCCAGTTTTACTGCAAAAAATTGAGCAAGTGGTGCGATTAATCCGCTCTAAAGGTGTTGGCATTTACTTTGTTAGCCAAAACCCGTTAGATATTCCCGATATTGTACTGGGGCAGCTGGGAAACCGCGTACAACATGCCTTGCGCGCGTTTACGCCGCGCGATCAAAAAGCCGTTGCGGCAGCAGCAGAAACATTTAGAGTGAATCCAAAAGTGGATGTAGCTACCGCCATTACCGAACTGGGCGTGGGCGAGGCGCTAGTATCGTTTTTAGATGAAAAAGGTATTCCAACTCCAGTTGAGCGCGCATTTATCATTCCGCCACAAAGCCGCATTGGACCCGCTACAGATGCAGAGCGTGCTGCAACCATGAATCAATCTTTAGTACGTGGTGTGTACGAAAAGCATTTAGACAGAGAATCGGCTTATGAGCTTTTGAAAAAACGCGCCACAGAGACGGCTGCCACAGAAGAGATAAAGGATAAGAAAACTGAAACTGCTAAATCAGAAGAAGAGGGATTTGATTTTATTGATGTTATTAGTGGCGGGCGAGTTAGGGAATCGGATTCTAATGCTGAAAAGATAGCTAAAACAGCGCGAAGGGTGGTTTTTTCTGGTCTTGGCGCAAGACTTTTACGTGGTATTTTAGGCGGCATAGGCCGCAAATAATATGCAAAGCGACATATGCTAAGCGATATTGAAATTGCGCAAGCGGCAACACTTAAGCCTATTGTGGATATTGCCAATACATTGGGTGTCTTGCCACAAGATTTAATTCCGTATGGTCATACAATTGCTAAATTAAGCTCTAACTGCCTGAATAAATTTAAAAAAAATCCAAATGGCAAACTCATACTTGTGACTGCCATTAGCCCCACACCAGCGGGCGAGGGCAAAACCACTACTACGATCGGGTTGGCAGATGCGCTAAACCGAATTGGCAAAAAAGCCGTGGTTTGTATTCGCGAGCCATCACTTGGCCCTGTGTTCGGCCTTAAAGGTGGCGCTACCGGTGGCGGTTATGCGCAAGTGGTGCCTATGGAGAATATTAACCTGCATTTTACAGGGGATTTTCACGCAATAACTGCCGCCAATAACTTGCTGGCAGCTTTGACAGATAATCATGTTTATCAAGGTAATATATTGAATATCAAAGACATTAGTTGGCGGCGTTGCATGGATATGAACGACCGCGCTTTGCGAAAAATTGCGCTTAATCAAGAG
>JANNWI010000172.1:0-3619 GCA_031414715.1 Methylophilaceae bacterium
GCGCGTTACTTGGTGCAACATGGCGTGCCTGTATGTGCGCATTTGGGTTTTACGCCGCAATCGGTGAATCAGCTCGGTGGTTACAAAATCCAAGGTAAAACAGATGAAAGTGCGGCGCAAATTTTGCAAGATGCCAAAGCCATGAGTGACGCAGGTGCAAGCTTTGTACTATTAGAAATGGTGCCTGCAGTGCTGGCCAAGATGATTACAGAAAATATCAATTGCCCAACCATTGGCATTGGAGCTGGTGTTGATTGCAGTGGGCAAGTGCTTGTTATACAAGATTTATTGGGTATTTACACGGGCGCTGCCAATAAAAACCCTGCTGAGTTTAAGAACCCACGATTTGTGCGTAATTTTTTACAAGATAGCGCTATTGATGGCAAAGCAAGCGTGCAAGGCGCAGTGGCGGCCTATGTAAAAGCGGTTAAAGATAAAAGCTTTCCTGCCGCGCTACACAGTTACTAACAGCACAGTTACTAGTTTATTTGCAACTTGTAGGGCTTACTTACAATTAATGGGCTCGAGCACCTCTGAAAATTTAGCCTGACTTACGTCTTTATAAACTAAGTTTCCATCATTTTTAGGGTCTAACAATTCGCCTGTTTTTATCAATAGCTTACCATTTTCAATTTTCATCATTTTGGTTTCAGTTTGCTGGTTGCCTTCAATCATGTAGTCATACATTAAATCCAGCTCACCCGCTGCGTTTTTAAACCCTTGCAAGGTACCGCGCGCGCTATCTTTTTGGTAAGGAATCCAATCCATTTTTCCTGTGACAGCGCTACCCAGAATGGTTAGCTGGACATCGGTAGTATCTTGGTTAAACCGCTTGCTAAAACAAAAGGTGCCATCCTGCATGTATAACTCCACAATGTCTGCTTTACCAGGCACGCCAGAAGGCGCGTGGATATTGGCCTCTGGCGCATCTGTTTTGCTACATGCGCTTAACAAAAATAAACTAAATATTGCCAAATAGAGATGACGCATATAATCCTTAAGCAGCTAAAAACAAAATAATTAAACACAATATTAACCTAAGTATCTGCGTTAAAATAGATGCATGCAAACTATTCAAACCGTCGCCGAGCTTAGAAAAGCGCTTAAAAGCAAATCTACTGCTGGCCAAAATATTGGCTTTGTGCCAACCATGGGTAATCTGCATGCGGGACATATAGCCTTAGTGACACTGGCAAAACAACATGCAACCTGTGTTGTGGCGAGTATTTTCGTTAACCCACTGCAATTTAGTCCTACTGAGGATTTAGCCAATTATCCACGTACGCTAGAGGCCGATTGCGAGAAGCTAAAAGCAGCTGGTTGTGATATTGTTTTTGCGCCAAATGTGGAAGAAATTTATGAAGATTTTGATGGCAAAAACCTCAACCAAACCATGACTATTTTGCCGCCACCAATTGCTAAAGTACTTTGCGGCGAGACGCGATTGAGCCATTTTTCTGGCGTGGCTACAGTCGTGATGAAGTTATTCAATATGGTGCTGCCGCAAGTGGCGGTGTTTGGTAAAAAAGATTTTCAGCAGCTGTTTATTATTAAAGAGATGGTGCGCCAGTTTAATTTACCCATTGAAATATTGGCTGGTGAAACGGTTAGAGAACAAAACGGTTTGGCATTAAGTTCGCGTAATGGTTATTTAAACGATGCACAACGTGCCTCTGCAAGCCAGTTAAATAGCGCCTTGCAGAGCATCGTTATGCAAATAAAAAATGGTAATGCCGCCTTTATTCAACTTGAACAGCAGACATCAGCGCAACTAACCCGCCAAGGCTGGGAGGTCGACTATATTTCGATTCGATCTTCTACCACTTTGCAGCCTGCATCCGAAACAGACAAAGACATTATTGTGCTTGGTGCGGCTAAAATTACCAATAAAACCGATGGCAAAACACGCCTAATTGATAATATAGAGTTATGCTTAGCAGAACGATAAGCTTATAATCACGCCTTCGCAAAATTAAGGCAAAATTGAGGTAAGTCATGCAAAGAACCATGCTTAAATCTAAGCTACATCGCGTAACGGTGACGCATAGCGAGCTCGATTACGAAGGCAGCTGTGCGATTGATGCCAACTTGCTAGAGGCCGCCAATATGCGCGAGTACGAGCAAATTCATATTTACAACGTCACCAATGGCGAGCGTTTCAGTACTTATGCCATTCGCGCAAGTCGTCACTCTGGCATTATTTCTATCAACGGTGCGGCGGCGCATAAAGCGGCGCCTGACGACATTATTATTATTGCAAGTTATGCCAACTATAGTGAAATAGAAATAGAAAAGTTTGCCCCCCAACTTGTGTATGTGGACGATCAAAACCGCATACAATCTCAACGTAATCACATTCCAGCACAGGCCGCATAAATGACCAAAGATTTAGCAAAAACAGAAGCAACATACTTAGAAACAATGAAAACCGCTGTTGTTGATGCGCTAGAAGACATCAAAGGCTTCGATATTGCTGTGATGGACGTGCGCAAACTCACTAATATGACCAGCTACATGATTGTTGCATCGGCGACATCTAGCCGCCAAGCGAAAGCAATGGGCGACAACGTACGCGAAAAAATGAAAGAAAAAGGCTATAACATTCGCGGCACTGAGGGCGAAAAAGAAGGCGAATGGGTGTTGGTGGATTTAAACGACATTGTTGTGCACATTATGGTGCCCGCCACCCGCGCCTATTACAACTTAGAGCAGTTATGGGGCGATGCAGAAGCGCGTCGTGGACATATTAGCCCTACCTAAAATTGACTAATAATACTTGAAACTGCGCATTATTAGCGTTGGCCACAAAATGCCTGATTGGGTACAAACAGCGTGTGCGGATTATATAAAGCGCATGCCGCGCGAACTTTCCATTGAAATAGTTGAAATAAAACCCGAAAAACGTGCTGCTGGCAACAGCACAGAAAACATTCAAGAACTTGAAGCCAAGCGCATTTTAGAGATGGCTAGCAAAGACTTTTTAATTGCTTGCGACGAGCGTGGACAAGAAGTGACTACGTTGCAACTAGCTGAAAAATTACAATCTTGGCAAAGTTTAGGGCGCGATATCAGCATTGTTATTGGCGGTGCAGATGGATTGCATGCAAGCCTAAAGCAGCGAGCTGACTGGATTTTTGGGTTATCCAAACTTACCTTACCGCATGCTTTTGTGCGCGTGTTGCTTTGCGAGCAACTTTATCGTGCACATTCAGTCAATCTTGGTCATCCTTACCATCGTGAATAAAAATGACTAATACCCTTGTATGGTTTCGCCGCGATTTACGCGATTTCGATCATGCGGCGCTGTATCACGCGCTTAAAAATGCTAACCAAGTTTATTGTGCATTTATTTTCGATACCGACATTTTAGACAAACTAGAAAATAAGCAAGATCGCCGTGTAGAATTTATTTGGGAAAGTGTACGCGAGCTGAAAGCTGCGCTACAAAAAAACGGTGGCGATTTAACTGTGTTGCACGGCAGCGCACAACAACTTGTTCTACAATATGCCCTAGAAGCCAATATCCATGCGGTGTATGCTAATCGTGATTATGAGCCAAGTGCGGTGGCGCGAGATAAACATGTTGCTGATCAACTGGCTAGCAAGCACATTACTTTTC
>JANNWI010000173.1:0-2396 GCA_031414715.1 Methylophilaceae bacterium
TAGCTTACTCAAAAGAGCTATTGACCAGCAGTAAAGATAAGGCAGAGAATGTGATGATTGTGGATTTGCTGCGTAACGATTTAAGCAAAAGCTGCGATAGAGTTGAAGTAACCAAGCTTTTTCAGCTACAAAGCTTTGCTAATGTGCACCACTTAGTCAGCATCGTGGTGGGTAAACTGAAAGCGAGTAAAACTGCTGTAGATATCTTGCGTGATTGTTTTCCGGGCGGTTCTATTACTGGCGCACCTAAGTTACGTGCCATGCAAATTATTGAAGAGTTAGAGCCGCATCGTCGCGGCTTATATTGTGGCGCCATTGGCTATATAGGCTTTGATGGCAATATGGATACCAATATTGCTATACGCACTGCAATCAGTTGTAAAAATACATTAAGTTTTTATGCAGGCGGCGGTATAATAGCGGATTCGGATGTAACAAAAGAGTACGCCGAAACGCTAGATAAAGCATCTAGCTTTACAACAATAATACAGTTGTTTACGAGGCTCTGATTTAGCTTCTTAACTATGGTTTAAAACAACAACAACAAAGTAATGGCCTTTTTAGGGTTAATAATAACATTTAGCAAAGTTCCGATTACTGTAGTTTCAATTACGGTCGAAAGGAATAATCAGGACCACATTTGATATGAAATTCAAAGGTGAATCCATGTGGGTAGTAAAAATAGGGGGCAGCCTACTAGGCTCGCCAGAGCTAGAGCGTTGGCTAGATATTTTTGTAAAATTTAGCGACGGAAAAATTATCATCGTGCCAGGTGGCGGCGTTTTTGCCGACGCCGTACGTGAAGCACAAATACTCTCCAATATTAGTGATGAAGCTGCGCATAAACTAGCATTGCTAGCGATGGATCAATATGGGCATTTACTACATAGTTTAAATCCAAAACTGGCCACTGCCTCCAGTGAGCTTGAGATTGACGAACGCACTTGGCAGCATCGCGCAATCGTCTGGCTACCCAGTCAAATGGTGCTTGCAGACGATACCATTCCCCAAAACTGGGATGTCACTTCAGACAGTATTGCGGCCTGGCTGGCTGAAAAATTAGATGCTACACATTTAATTTTATTGAAATCAGACAAGCCAAACGAATCTGCACTGGGCTTAAAAGTCATTACTGATGAGGGCTTAGTTGATTTTGCTTTTCAAAATTTTGTGCGTAATAAGTTGTTTTCGACTTGGGTGGTCAACAAATCTGATTATGCGCATTTTGAAGACGGCGCTTGCGGCATAAAACTCGCCAAAATTGCAGGTGCTATTCATTAAAATGACCCACTAAAATGTCCAAAGTATATTCAGAACAAGAAACGAAGGCGCGCCTAGCGGACGATTTGCCGCACTGGGTGCTAGAAAACGGCTGGATACGACGTAAATACAAAACCAGTGGCTGGAAAGCCACACTGATGGTGGTCAACACGGTTGGCCATTTAGCTGAGGCGGCTTGGCATCATCCAGATTTAACCGTTTCTTACGCGTTTGTCATCGTTAAATTAATGACGCACGATGCCAAAGGCATTACTGATAAAGACTTTGAGTTAGCCACTAAAATCGAGCAAGTGATTGGCTGGCAACCAGCATTAGAAACTGGCGCTTTAGAAGGCACGCCGAATGACGATGCACGGTTTAAGTATATTAAATACGATTAAATCTAGATAATAAACCGAGAAAATTTCGATGCCCTGCAGACCAATACCCATGCGGCTTACAGGCATGCCGTTTTAATACTTTTTTAGATTAAAGCTATATAGTTTCAAATCGCCTCTTGCTTTTCAAACTTACCAAAGTGCAACATAATCGTTGGCAATATCAGCAAATTTAATATTGTCGAAGTAATCAAACCACCCACAATAATGGTGGCCATTGGGCCTTCAATCTCGCGTCCAGGTTGTCCGCTCCCTGCGGCCAAAGGAAGCAGCCCCAGTGCTGTCACTAGCGCCGTCATTAAAATAGAGGGTAGGCGCTCAGAAGCACCACGGATGCAGGTTTCCAGGTTCCATACGCAGTTTTCTGCATTCACCAAATGTTGGTAGTGCGACACTAGCATAATTGAGTTTCGTAAAGTAATCCCAAATAGTGTGACAAAACCCACCAGCGAGCCAAGAGATATCCAACCGCCCGTAAATAACGCCGCTAGTACGCCACCAATCAGCGCAAATGGCAGGTTAGCAAAGGTGAGCAGCAAGTTGCGCAGACTGCCAAAAGCAATATACAACATTAAAAATATGGCGACGCCAGCCAGCAGTGAATGTACCACTAAATCTTCGCGCGACTTTGCATTTGCCTCCGCCTCACCAGTAAATTCTAAGTAATTGCCTGCGCCTAATCTCAGCTCAGATTTAATCCGTTTTTTAAGTTCAGTGGTAAAGCTCGCCACGTCGCGG
>JANNWI010000174.1:0-2200 GCA_031414715.1 Methylophilaceae bacterium
AAAACTCGCGCACCACACTAAACCCATTTTTTTCGGCAAAGCTTTGAATGGCATAACCAATATCACCCAACGTGGCATCTGGCTTAACTTGGCGAATGCCCAGCCACATGGCTTGATAAGTTATTTCGCTTAAACGCTTGGCCTGAATAGAGGTTTCGCCGACATGAAACATGCGTGAAGTATCTCCGTGGTAACCGTCTTTAATGACGGTAATGTCGATATTCACAATATCGCCATTTTTAAGGACTTTGTCACCAGGTACACCGTGGCAGATTTGATGATTTACCGAGGTGCAAATTGATTTAGGGTAGGGCGTATGACCATCAGGCGCATAATTTAATGGCGCAGGAATCGCTTGCTGTACGTTCACAATATAATCGTGGCAAAGCTGGTCGAGCTGATCGGTCGTCACGCCATGCACTACAAATGGCGTAATATAATCAAGCACTTCAGAACCAAGCCTGCCAGCAATGCGCATTCTTGCAATATCTTCGGTGTTGTTTATGGTGATGGTCATAGAGGTGAACACGCAATGGAATATATTAATTTTATCATAGCTAAGCAACACAGATGACGCGCTTTACCTACAACAGACCCTTTTTTAAAGATTATGGCTAGATTCATTTATAATCGTAGTAATCATAGACTCTGCATTTGATTTCAGTAAGAGTCATAGGTAGTAAAGCTTTTGAAACTTATAAATAACAATGAATTAGCTAAGGGTTAATTATGCTTACTAAGGCACTAGGTAGCTTTAATGCGATATTAAAAAACTGCATTCCTGCATCTGTTCGTTTTGAAATCAGGCAAAAAAGAGGTCAAGTCAAACATTTTTTTGCGCGCTTAAATTTCTTAAAGTGGCAGCAGTTTATTTTTCAGACGGGTGATGTCAATTCAACCAACGCTGTAACGACAGTGCATTATAAAGGCCGGCCAGAAAATAAGGCCATGCTTATGTCCATACTGGGTGCAGACTCTTCAGATAACAGCCAAATCATTGCAAATAGACCAATAGTCTACGTGACTGAACACCCAATGCGTGATGCGATTTGTATTCCTTTCTCTTTAATTACCATTGTTAAGTTAGGTCGGCCTATTGAGGATATTATTGCGAACTATCCTGGAAATCTGCGCCGCTCTATTAACTCAGTACGCTCCAACTATCGTTATCAAGCCGTTGACCAAGCTCATCTAGTAGATGAGCTTGAAAATAGCATGCTAATACCTTACGCTTTTGCGCGCCACAACACAGGTGCGGCACAACTAGAAGCTGGCACAGTACGAAAATTCGCTCAAAAACAAAATGGCAGGCTAGACATATTATTGCATGGTGATGAAGAGGTAGGCTGCCATCTTGGCAACCCATATACGCGTAGAGGCAAACGCTATTGGCATGTGAATCGTTTTGGTTATCCGCAAACTGTGTTTTCAGACTTCAAACGATGGAGTGAGGTGAACTCAATTAACTTACACTTAGCCTTAGTAGCTGCGATTGAAAATGGATATGACTATTGCGATTACGGCGTTAGTTTAGCCAAACCCGGGCACGGCTTAATTGAATGGAAGCGTCGTCGCAGAGGTTTTTTAGCCACGCATGATAATTTTAATTACTTTTACATGAGATTGCCCAAAACTGGCGCTGCACAGTTTTTGTGGCATAGCCCTGTATTTGGTGTTGAAGGTGGCAAACCTACGCTGCATCTTGGCATTCCAGAAGGTAAAACAGAGGAAGAAGTATTAGCGCGCTATCACGAGATGAGTTACGCAGGGCTTTATAAAGTGTATTTAGATTGCGTTAATCCGCCCAGCCAACAGTTTGTAGAGTCAATTCGAGCGATATATGCTGATCAAGAATCGCAACCCTTAGTCATTACCTACATAGTTGGTTAGACTTAACATCTAAACTTACCATTTAAACCATGCAATATAGAAGAGAAATTGACGGTCTGCGCGCGTTTGCCGTTTTGCCAGTACTCTTGTTTCATGCCGGTTTTCAGCAGTTTAGTGGCGGCTATGTCGGTGTCGATATTTTCTTTGTCATCAGCGGTTATTTAATCACCACCATTATTCTTGCCGATCTGCAAACTGGCACATTTTCAATTGTGAAATTTTACGAGCGGCGTGCGCGGCGCATTTTGCCTGCCTTATTTTTAGTGATGTTTGCCTGTTTGCCATTTGCTTGGTTGTGGATGTCACCCAG
>JANNWI010000175.1:0-3121 GCA_031414715.1 Methylophilaceae bacterium
ATTGACGCCAGCCAATTCTGCGCTAATATTTTTACCGTTAGGTTTGCGGCCAATTGACACTAGCACACGGTCGTAAATTTGCGTATCTTTGGGCGCTTGCCCATCTTCAACACCTTCGCCTTCAAAGCTGACATGAATGCCGTCTTTTTTGGCTTCCATTTTGCTGACTTTAGTAGAAAGCATAATCGCTTCAAAGCGTTTTTCCATGCGCTTTTGCAGCGGGCGCACTAAATCGCGGTCGCAACCTGTAATCAAGCCATCCATAAATTCTACAACACTCACTTTGCTACCCAGTGCATCGTAAACTGTGCCCATTTCTAGCCCAATAATACCGCCACCAATCACTAATAAACGCTTTGGAATATCGTCTAGTTTAAGCGCCCCAGTGGAATCCATAATACGGTCATCTGTTGGTGCGCCAGGGAATTCGGTGGCTTGCGAGCCAGCCGCGATAATCGCGTTTTCAAAGCCAATACTCGTTACTTTGCCATCGACAGCGGTCACGGCGATTTGGTGTGGACTAGTGAATTTACCTAAACCTTCCACGACCGTCACGCCGCGTTGTTGCGCCATACTCGCTAAACCGCCGGTCAACTTAGCGACGACATCGTTTTCTTTCCAATTTTTTAACGCAACTAAATCAATAGTTGGTTTAGAAAAACTGACACCATGCGCAGCGGCTTCTTCTGCCTCTGTAATCACTTTGGCGGTGTGTAAAAGCGCTTTTGAGGGAATACAACCAACGTTTAAGCACACGCCGCCAAGCGTAGCGTAGCGTTCTATCAGCACCACTCTTAAACCTAAATCAGCCGCGCGGAAAGCCGCAGTGTAGCCACCAGGGCCTGAGCCAAGTACGACAACTTGGGTTGTCATGTCGTTACTCATGTCAGAAACGGCAGGCTTGGGAGCTAATATTGGTGCGGCTTCTGGCGCTGCTGCTTTAATGCCGTTAGTATTAACGGTGGCGGCAACAGCTTCTGCTTCAATCAGTAAAATCAGTGAGCCTTTGGCAATTTTATCACCCACTTTCACTTTTACTTCTTTTACCAAGCCAGCTTGCGATGCAGGAATGTCCATGGATGCTTTGTCAGACTCAACCGTAATCAGAGAGTCTTCTTTGGCAATAGTATCGCCCACTTTTACCAATACTTCGATGACATCGACGCTGTCAAAATTGCCGATATCCGGCACTAAAACTTCCACTAAATTGCTCATTAAAGTAACAGCCTTCTAACATCAGACAACATCATACGCATATGGCTAGTGAAGCGCGCGCCATCGGCACCGTCGACCACGCGGTGGTCGTAAGAAAGCGACATGGGCAGAATCAAACGCGGTTCAAAACCACCAGTTTCTTTGTTATAAACTGGCTGCATAGATGACCTGGAAACACCTAAAATCGCCACTTCTGGGCAGTTAATAATTGGCGTAAACATAGTGCCACCAATACCGCCTAGGCTTGAAATAGTGAAGCAGCCACCTTGCATTTCATCGATTTTTAATTTGCGTTCGCGTGCTTTCATTGACAGTTCGCCCAAATCGGCCGCAATTGCCAGTACGTCTTTGCTTTGTACATCTTTCACTACTGGCACTACCAAACCGTCTGGCGTGTCGCAGGCAAAGCCAACATTGTAATAATTCTTCATGATTAGGCTATCGCCATCTGGCGCGAGTGAAGCATTAAAATTGGGGTAGGCTTTTAGTGCATTTACCGATGCTTTGATTAAAAACGCCAGCAGAGTGAGCTTGACGCCGCGTTTTTCCGCATCTTTCGACATGGAAATTCTAAATTCCTCTAAGTCGGTAATATCGGCCTCGTCAAACTGCGTAACGTGTGGCGCGGTGACCCAGTTGCGGTGTAAATTGGCGCCAGAGATTTTTTTAATACGCGAAAGCGGCTTGGTTTCAATATCGCCAAACTGGCTAAAATCAATCACTGGCATAGGTAATGTGGCTAATGCACCTAAGCCTGCACCCATGTTCTCGCTGCGCGGTTTTGCTAGCTCGCCTTTTACAAATGCTTGTACATCAGATTCGGTAATTCTACTTTTTGCACCAGAACCGTTGATTAACGATAAATTTACACCTAGCTCGCGTGCGAATTTACGCACCGAGGGACTGGCGTGCGACATTTTGCCACTGTTTGCAACAACACTTTCGCCTACTGGTAGCGGTTGATGCGCAGGTTGAATTTTTTGTGCTGGTTCAGGTGCGGGGCGCGAAGGTACAGGAATGCTTGCTTTTGGTGTTTCTGCTACAGTCTTTATTGTGGCAGGGCTGGAAGGCGCATGGATATTGGCTTGTGAAGCAGTCGTTTTGCCCTCGGTGGCTTTATCAGTAGTAGCTTCTAGCGTTAGCATTAAATGCCCTTGCGCTATTTTGTCGCCCACTTTTAGCTTCACTTCTTTTACCACGCCCGCAAACGGCGCAGGAATGTCCATACTAGCTTTGTCAGACTCTACTGTGACTAAAGAGTCATCTTTGGCAATGCTATCGCCTGCTTTGACCAAAATTTCGATAACCTCGACAGAGTCGAAATTGCCAATATCTGGCACTATAACTTCTTGTAAGATCATGTTTTTAAACCTTTTTAAAGCTAACCGTATTTAATCAAACTGTAACTGGATTTGGTTTGTTAACATCTAATTTATATTTCTTAACTGCCTCGGCCACTTTAGCGGCAGGCAATTTACCTTCATCGCTTAATGCTTTTAGCGCGGCTACTACCACATAGCGTCTGTCAACTTCGAAAAAGTCGCGCAGCGCCTCTCTGCTATCGCTACGGCCAAATCCATCGGTGCCAAGCGCCACAAATTTATTCGGCACAAAACGTTGAATTTGCTCGGCAAAGCTTTTCATGTAATCGGTCGATGCGATGACTGGGCCTTTGGCATCTTTCAAACATTGCGCAATATAGTTTATGCGCTGTGGCTTTTCTGGGTTTAGCATATTCCAGCGCTCGCAATCTAAGCCTTCACGACGTAATTCTGTAAAACTGGTCGCGCTCCATACATCGGCAGACACATTCCAATCTTTTTCTAACATGCTGGCCGCTGCAATCACCTCGCGTAAAATCACGCCAGAACCCATTAGCTGTACTTTCAAATTAGAATCAGCTAAG